>NZ_JBIOAG010000005.1:0-74279 GCF_043951795.1 Liberiplasma polymorphum
ATTAAATCGGCCTATTTTTACTCAGTATCTTTAGTGTCTTCATCAAGTTCGATAAAGTTGCTTCCTGGTTTCCATCCACATGGTACTAACTTACCAGCAACTTCATTTTGGAATACTTCTAAGGTACGTAATATTTCATCCACATTACGACCACCTTCACCGTGGTTAACATGAGCGGCTTTTAATATTCCGTTTGGGGCGATAATAAATGTTCCACGCCACGCAATGCCTTTATCTTCATCTAAAACACCGTACGCTTCGCTCACTGTATGGTTCGCATCACT
This sequence comes from Liberiplasma polymorphum, assembly GCF_043951795.1. Lineage (NCBI taxonomy): Bacteria > Bacillati > Mycoplasmatota > Mollicutes > Liberiplasmatales > Liberiplasmataceae > Liberiplasma > Liberiplasma polymorphum. Next base: position 285 of record NZ_JBIOAG010000005.1, read on the forward strand.
TGCATGTATATGGTGCAGGCGTCCTAGCTGTGGTGAATCTTGCCAAGCTAAATGCGAGAATACAGAGTCAGTCGATGTCCCAATTAAGACAGCGCCTTTTTCCTCAAACTCTTTATTTAATTCATCAAAGCGTTGAATTTCAGTTGGGCATACGAAGGTAAAGTCTAGAGGATAAAAATATAAAACTACCCATTTACCATCGCTTAATATTTGATCTAGGTTTACTTTGCCGAAACGGTCTAATCCGTTTCCGTGAGGTAATACAGCTTCCATTTCAAAACGCGGTGCTTGTTTCCCTACTTTTGCTGCTGTTACATAAAAATCATTTTCGTATTTCATGATAAGTCCTCCTTTATTATGACAGGTTATAGTTTAGCTATTAATTGTATATTTTTCAATTAGAATACTCATTTTTTTACATGAAACCGCTTGATATGAGGAATATACCTATAAGTGTAGCGATTGAGGTATTTAAAACTGTAAGAATAAAATAATCTAAATAGATAGATTTATAGGTCAATCCGGTCACTTTTAACATCGTCATCGTTGTACCGTTTGTTGGAAGTGTATCGAGAGTAACACTACTCATAACTGCTAAACGGTGTAAAGTATCGTGACTTAGTCCAAAAGTTTCTGCTTGTAATAATAAATCAGGTCCTAAAAATGGAAATGTAATACTTAATCCCCCTGTTGCACTACCACTAATGGCTGCAAAAATTGCAACGGTTAACGGTAAGCCATATAACGGGTTTAGCGCAATTAACGGGGCTTTAAAATCTTGTACTAAAGGCATAAGGCTGATAACCGTCCCAAACCCTACCGTTGTCCCAACAAACAATAGTGGTTTTAAAGCAATCATCATACTGCTTCTTAAAATGTGTTTATGATTTACTTTGACATTCGTAATGATGAACGTTGAGATCACACCAAGTACAAGCGAACTGTTTAATGCATAGACAATGCGTTGATGATTACTTAGATCAAACTGCGGAAATAAAAATAGTGTGAATAACAAGTTTGCCACAAAAACAATTAGAAGCGGCATAAAAACAAGCCATTTGTTAATATTGGGTTCTAAGGTTTCAATTACCGTTTCTTTACTTATTTCTTTTTTCATTGCATGTTTAATACGGGTATTCAAGTAAAGATAGCCTGTTGCAAATAAGTAAATTGTCAAGACTATTCCAACTTTATAACCAGAAAATAGATTTGATTCTAAGAACATTGTTGGAATAATATTTTGTATTTGCAATGCTCCAGGCATACTTCCAATTAGATAAGTAGCCATACCTACACCAATTAATCCAAAAATAAAACGTTTTGGAATATGTAACTGTGTAAATACTTGATGCGCAATAGGATAAATAGTAAAAATAATGATAAATCCACTAATACCACCTAACATCATGACATTTACGAGTAATATGAGTGACAAAATTACACGTTTTTCTCCTAATAACTTAATCATTATTTGGGCCATTGATCTAGAAAGTCCAGTTGCTGAAATATAGGCCCCAAATAGTACTCCTAAATAAAAGATTAAAGCATTTGATATGGAAAAATCAATCATGGCAATGATATAGGTTTTACTATAACTAGGCAACTTTGCAATATCACCTGTTAATACAATTATAGCAATTAAAACTATTGGTACGATAATAACAATATTTTTTCCTTTAAATATACCAATCATTAACAAAATGATCCCTAAGATAAATATGATTAGATTCATGATGTCACCCTCATTCACTATCATTATACTTAATTTTAAAAGAAAAGATGCAAAAATTTTGCATCTTTAGTTTTTTAATGGCTTAATGTTCCAAATTTCATTAGCATATTGATTAATCGTTCTGTCACTAGAGAAATAACCACTCTTTGCAATATTAACCATTGACATATTGAGCCAACGTTCTTTATCTTTATATAGATTGTTTGCTTGTTCATGGGCTTTTTGATAATCAGGTAAATCTTTAAGAACATAGTATTCATCTTTACCTAACAATTTATCTCTAATTTCTCTAAATTCTTGTCTGTCTACATTACCAAAGAATCCATTAGTAAGTTGATCAATTACCACTTGAATTTCTTTATTAGATTGATAAATTTCAAGAGGATTATACCCGCCTTTTTCGTTAAGATCATTTACTTCTTCACTTGTTAATCCGAATATGACAATGTTTTCTTCTCCAACCAAATCGGCAATCTCTACATTGGCTCCATCTAAGGTTCCAATGGTTATAGCACCATTCATCATGAACTTCATATTTCCTGTGCCACTTGCTTCTTTTGAAGCGGTTGAGATTTGTTCACTCAAATCACAAGCAGGGATGATTTGTTCAGCATAGGTGACGTTATAATTTTCAACAAAGATAACTTTTAGATAATCTTTAGTATCTGGGTCATTATTCACTTTATCTGCAATGGTATTAATTAATTTAATAATTTTTTTAGCATAGTAATACCCTGATGCAGCTTTCGCTCCAAAAATAAAGCTGTGGGGCACATAATTTTCTTTGTATACTATATCTGTTTTTAAGCGATTATACACCATCATAATATGAAGAGCGTTCATTAATTGGCGTTTATACTCATGAAGACGTTTTACTTGCACATCAAAGATAGAATCTGGATTAAGCGCAATGCCTTGTTCACGTTCAATACGCGCTGCTAAAGCAACTTTTTTCTCACGTTTCATTTTTGATACAGCATCACGATATTTTTTATATTTCATTTTAGGTAATAACTTTTCTAACTCATTAGCATCAAATAACCAGTTATCACTAACTTCATCTAAAATTTGTGACAACTCTGGATTAATGTGTTTTAACCAACGACGATGAGTAATTCCATTTGTTTTATTATTAAATTTATTAGGATATAAATCATTAAAATCTTTCATTTCAATCGTTTTAATAATGTTTGTATGTAAAGCTGCAACCCCATTAACACTAAATGATCCAACAATCGCTAAGTGTGCCATACGCACTTGATTATCAGCGATGATGGCAAGTTTACGAACCATATGTTCGTCATGGTTATAAGTTTCAAGCAACATTTTACAATAACGTTTATTAATTTCTTCAATGATTTGGTAAATTCTTGGTAAGGTTGGTTGGAAAATACTAATCGGCCATTTTTCTAGTGCTTCAGATAATATTGTATGATTGGTATAAGCACATGTTTGAGTTGTAATATCCCAAGCTTTATCCCACGCGTATTTATGTTCATCGATTAGTATGCGCATCATCTCAGGAATGATAAGTGACGGATGTGTGTCGTTAATTTGGAAAACAATTTTCTCAGGTAAATTATCAAAAGTCTCATGTTTAGCATAGTGTTTTTTTAGTAAACTTCTCACCCCTGCAGCACTAAAGAAATACTGTTGTTTGATACGAAGGATTTTACCTTCTCTTGTCGTATCATCAGGATATAAAAATCCACTAATACGGCGAATTTCAGTATCATAGTCAAAGGCATGAATATCTTTAGGATAAACTTTGGTTGGTTCAGCATTCCATAACCTTAAAAAGTTTACGACACCATTTTGATTTCCAACAATAGGTACATCGTAAGGTACCGCTTTTATCATTTCGTTTGGCACATAAACAACTGCGCCATTTTCAAAGTAGGTATACCCTCCAAAAGGAATATCAAGTGCTTCTTCATCTACACGTACTTCCCAAACATACTGATCTTTTAACCAGTCGTCAGGTTTTTCAACTTGATACCCATTTTCAATCTCTTGTTCAAATAAGCCATAGCGGTATCTAATTCCATTACCATGACCTGGAAGGTTTAAAGAAGCAATTGAGTCTAAAAAGCACGCAGCTAATCTTCCTAATCCGCCATTACCAAGGCCTGCATCTGATTCATAATGCTCAATTTCATTTAAATCAAGTCCTAACTCATTTAACCCTTCTTCAACAATCGGGCGTAACCCTAAATTGTTAATGTTATTCGTAATTAATCTTCCCATTAAAAATTCCATTGAAAAATAATGGACTTCTTTAGGGTTTTCTTTTTCGTATAGTTTTTTAGTTTGAAGCCAGTCGTTACTAATGACTTCATAAACCATTTCTCCTAATACCTGGTAACGTTGCCTTGTACTAGAATTTTCAAATGAAATCGCATATTTATTTTCAATACGTTTTGTATAATTTTTTATGAAATTATCTTTATTTTTAAACGCTTCCACTGTAATCAACTCCTCGCTTTCATTATAACAAAAAATAACGGTTTTTTGCGCCTATAACGCGTGAAACCGTTATCTTAATTCTTAATTTTCTAACATTAGCCTATATAGTTCAATCATCTTAGTAGCTTGGCGTTCTAAACTATAATCAGCGCGCATCGCACGCTTAATTAATTTTTTCCAAACGGTTTTTTCTTCATGGTAAACTCGGTAGGCTTCATACAAAGTTTGTTTTAGTGAAGCAACATCATAAGGATAAAAACTAAAGCCATTTCCTTGTTTGGTAATAGGGTCAAAATTTGTGACTGTATCGGCTAATCCACCTGTGGTTCTCACTAAAGGAATCGTACCGTAACGCATTGAAATCATTTGACTTAAACCGCAAGGTTCAACGCGCGATGGCATTAAGAATAAATCAGCCCCTGCGTATATATAGTTCGGGATGGTTGAATCATAACCAATATTCAATGAGACTTGTCTTGGGTATTTAGCATTTAAATCTTCTAGTCTTTTAATGTAATTTTCATCGCCTGTACCTAATAAGACAAATTGGACGTTTTTATGAACTTTTAATAGTTCATCCATTGCGGGAATGATCATATCAAACCCTTTTTGTTCAGTGATTCTTGAAACAACCCCAATAATAAAATAATCAAGCCCCATTTCTAATTTCATCTCTTTTTGTAGGAATAACTTGTTGTCTGTTTTTGGGGTTAAATTTTGTAAACTATACTTGGAGATGATAAGGGCATCATATTGCGGGTTATTTTTCGATGGAATCCCATTTAAAATGCCATAAAAATCTCGTTCTCTTTTTAAAAGTGAATGGGTAAGATTTTTCCCATAATAGTCATATCGTAGTTCGTCACGATATGTAGGAGACACCGTGGTTAGTTTATCTGCCGTATTAATTCCAATTTCTAAGAAATTAATACGCTCTTCATGAAACATAAAATCATCAATGCTTAATTTTTTTATTATTGACTGATTGCATACCCCTTGATAATCAATGTTATGTAGCGTTAAAATAGTCTTAAAATTAACGTCTTTTTTATGATGTTCTAAGATAAGTGGGATTAAGGCAGTATGCCAGTCATGAACATGGACAACATCAATTTCACCAATAGCGTCAATGACTTGTGTAACCGCGTAATTAAAAAATGCAAACCTGTCACAATCATCTTCATAGCCATAGATATTATCACGCTCAAAGAATCTAAATGACTCGATAAAGTAAACACTTACTTGTTTATAATCTAATTGATATAATCTAATTTTAAATTCTTCAGTTCCATAGGTTATGATTTTGGATAAAACTTTTTTATAGACTTCTTCATAATTTTCTTTGATTTTTTTATAAAGCGGTAAAATAATAGATACTTGAATGCCTTTTTTAGCTAGGTTTCTTGATAAGCCACCAATTACATCTGCTAACCCACCAGTTTTAATAAATGGATAGGCTTCACTTGCGACCTGTAAAACATGGATATCTGTTTGAGCTGTAATAATTTGATCTTTTTGGCTAACATAAGGTTCTTGAATCGTCCCTTCAATAAATGCGCCTTCTTTAATAATGGTTCCTTTATCTAATATTGCATAGCTTACAAACGTGTTTTTTTCTACGATTGTATTACTCATAATAATACTGTTTTCTATAACAGCACCATTTCGAATGATAACATCACGGCCAATAACACTGTTTTTTACTGAACCATTAATAAAACACCCACTTGCAATCATGCTATTAAAAACTTTAGCTTGATGTTCGTAACGTGCAGGTGGCGCAGTTTTTTCTTTAGATAAGATGGGACGATCCTCAGAAAATATTGTTCTTCCAATATCAAATCTAAGCATATCTAAATTTGATTTCATATAATTAAATGTATCTGTAATATAACGGGTATACCCTTTATGTGTATAGGTATTGATTTTTACTGCAGGACCATTTACGACAAGATCATTTAGAGTTTTATAAGGCATCGAATCATAGTCTATAATATATTTAAGTAAAAGTTTTTTTGATAAAATGAATGATTTTAAGCGAACTTTTTCACCCATAATTTCGGTGATATCTGCGTTTGAATCAATATGGTTTTTTAAAACGATGTTAAAATCAATGTTCCATATAATATGCGCTTGAATGATTAAAACATACTCTTGCAAACTTCTTCTAAAGTATTCAATATGTTCATACATGCGTTGAAATGTAAGCATATCTTCTGTAGCGTATGTCATGTTTTTTGGAGGTAAAATAAATAAGCCATCTTTTCTACGGTCTAAATCCCAGCGTTTTCCACTCCCTACGTGGTCTTGTAAAGAGCGATAATTTCCATATGGAAAAACAGCAACGTTGGTAATATGTGCATGTTTTATATTTGATAAGGCAAAGTCAATTAAGCGGTATTTACCGGCAAATGGTAAAGCACCAGGCATTCTATGAATCGTTAAACGATCTAGCTGTGCTTTAGCAGTTGCATCAATAATAGCTAGCATACTCGTATTCATTCTTTGCCTCCTATCTTCCACAATACATCGTTATCGATGACCTTAACGTCATCAAATACTAGTTTTGTATGTGGTAAAACAACGGTGTTTTCTAGTATGATACAGTTCTTAATTTGAGCATGTTCACCAATGATAACGCCTGAAAATATAAGCGAATCCTCAACATGCGCAAACGATTTTATAAGGACATTACTCGATACGATACTATGGGTTAGACTTCCCTGAATAATAACCCCATCACTTACTAAAGAATCGATGACTTTTTCCATCGATTGATTATGGTGTGGCGGTAAATCTTGACTCTTAGTAAATAACGGTAATCGTTCATAATCGTGAATATTTAAATAGTTTGGATGATCCAGTAAATCCATGTTAGCTTCATACAAACTCTCTATTGTTCCCACATCTCTAAAATAATTATCAAACACGTAAGCATTTAGATGATACCCTTCTTCTAGTGATTTTGGGATGATATCTTTACCAAAATCAAAATCAGAGGCTAAGTCTTTTTGCAAAATCTTTTCTAATATCTCAGTATTAAAAACATAAATACCCATCGATGCTAATTGACTTTTAGGAAGTGATGGTTTTTCTTGAAAACTTGTGATGCGATTAGTCTCATCAATTGATAATATCCCGTAACGCGATAAATCGTCATGAGGCTTAAATGTTGCAATGGTAATATCTGCATTGGTTGATTCATGGTGATTAATCATTAAATTATAATCCATTTTATAGACATGATCTCCAGATAAAATAAGTACATATTTTGGGTCATATTCCTTAATAAAATGAAAATGTTGACTAATGGCATGGGCTGTTCCTTTTTGCCATTGTTCTCCTTCATAACTTGTGTAGGGTGTAAGAAAATGTATCCCCCCATCAGTAACGTCTAAATCCCAACTTGCACCACGCTGAATATAACGCATAAGTTCGTGTGGTTCGTATTGAGTTACAATGCCTGCAGTATCTATATTAGAATTTGATAAATTACTAAGTACGAAGTCGATGAGTTTATATTTACCACCAAAAGTAACCGCAGGTTTTGCGGTATATTTTGTAATGGCACCTAGTCTTGTTCCACGACCGCCAACTAAGACCATCGCGATGACACGTTTTTTCATTTAATCACTCCATTTCAAGACTGTAATAGCTAATGGAGAAAGTGTAATTTCAATTGATTGTTCAAATCCATGTCTATGTTCATTTGAGGTTTTAATAGGTAAGCCGTTATATAGATTAGACCCACCGTATATTCCTAAATCACTATTAATTAGTTCTTTATATGTGCCTGGTTTAGGAACGCCTATTGTATAGCTTTGGTAGACACTTGGTGTTAAATTTAACACAACGACAACATGTTCTTTTCTTTCATGTGAATAACGAATATAACTTAAAATACTTTGGTCAGCATTATGCTGGTCAATCCACTGAAAGCCTGCAGCTTCATGATCTAGTTCGTATAGTGCTTTTTCATGTTTAATTAACAGGTTAAAATCTTTATTAAAACGTAAAGCACTCTCATGCATTGGGTATTTTAATAAATGCCAGTCTAATTCTGAATAATCGCGCCATTCATGCATTTGTCCAAACTCTTGGCCCATAAACAATAATGTTTTTCCAGGATGGGTATAAAAGTATCCCATCAATGCTCGGTAATTTGCAAACTTTTGCCAGTAATCTCCTGGCATTTTTTCAACCAGTGTTTTTTTACCATGAACCACTTCATCATGAGAAAGCGGTAAAATATAATTTTCACTAAATGCATAATGTAAAGAAAATGTGAGTTCATGATGATGATACTTACGGTAAATAGGGTCTTTTTCAAAATACTTAAGGGTATCATTCATCCAACCCATATTCCATTTATAATTAAAACCTAATCCGCCAAATTCAACTGGATGCGTTACTTTAGGATAGGCCGTTGAATCTTCTGCGGCTAGTATGGCTTCAGGGAAATGATTAAAAACTTCCTTAGATAGTTTTTTTAAAAACTGAATTGCCCCTTGATTTTCTCCATTTCTAGCATCACCAAGATAATAAATAATGTTAGATACTGCATCAATTCTAAAGCCGTCTACATGAAAATACTTCATCCAAAACATTGCGTTAGATATAAGAAAACTTTGGGTTTCTCCTCTTCCTAAATCTAAGTTCGCAGTTCCCCATTCAATGTTTTCTCTAACAAATGGATCACGGTATTCATATAATGGTTGCCCGTCAAACATATAAAGACCATGAGCATCCTTACAAATATGACCTGGGACCCAGTCAAAAATTACGTGTATGTCATTAAGGTGTAATTGATCGATTAAGTACATTAAATCTTTTGGTACACCAAAGCGTGAGGTTGACGCATAATAGCCTGTACCTTGATAGCCCCAAGACCCATCAAACGGATGTTCAATAATAGGCATAAACTCAACATGAGTATAGCCTTGATCTTTTAAATATGGAATTAGTAAATCAACTAACTCATTATAACGATGAAATTCACCATTAGGCTTGGTCATCCAAGTACCTAGATGAAGTTCATAAATACTTACTTGATTATGATAAGGTGGTTTTTTATGACGATTTTCCATAAAGACATGATCTTGCCAATGATAGCCTTCAATGTCATAAACTTTAGATACTGTATCTGGCCTTTCAGCAGAAAAGTATCCATATGGATCTGATTTATAAAGCGTTCTGCCATCATAGGTTTTAATCTCGTACTTATAGGTTTTCCACTCTAGATTTTCAGGAATTTCTATACGCCATATTCCAAGTTTATCTACTTTAGTTAATTGATGCACCCAATTTTGAAATTGATTAAACTCACCAACGACTGAGACTTCTTTTGCATGAGGGGCATAGACAGTAAAGCGTGTTTTCACAACCTCGCCTTGCGCGTTTTTCATTAAATGCGCCCCAAAATGTTGGTATGCATCTGTAAGTAATCCCTGATTAAAATAATAAAGCGTATCTTGATTCATTTTTTCCATACTTACACCTCACTTAATATATTTCTTTATATCACTATAGTTAAAGCCATCACGCATGAGTTTTTGAATTAACTTTTGAACTTCTTTGGGTTTGGTTACATCATAGCGTTTAATAGAACGATCAATGGCTTCTTCTAATGCAGCAAGTTCATCATAATCTTCTAGGTTATTAAAAAATGTGGTAATGACGAAGTTTATGGTCTCTTCAGTAAACCCTTTTTGGTAGAGTTTTTGCGTAAGTTTTAGTTTATTTTGATTGTTAGAAGTTTTTTTGAGGTTTTTATATAATTGTTCTGTTAATAATTGACATTTTTCGATTTCTAACTCATCGGTATAAAGCGCCATGGTTTGATCAATCAATTCATTTGGAAAGCCTTCTTGTTTTAATTTAATACTTAAAGCTTGTTTACCTTTAAGATCAAACATAATGAAGTCTTCAACCATTAAGCTTAAGGTTTGTTCTTCGTTAATATAGTTTAATGCTTTTAGTTGTTTAATTGCTTCATCAATCGTGTCTTGATTATAGTTTAACATTTTTAACTGATCACGCATACGTTTTGGTGTATAGTTACGATAACTCAGTTTACTAATCGCGATGTTCATTGCACGTGCAACTTGATCATACGCTAACATCTCTTGATAAATGCTTTCAGTAAATTCGTTTGCTGTAAATAAATTAAACTTAATTAATGTATCTTGATGAAGTTCAACAGGTTCTTTTTGATTAGAAAGCGCAAGCTCATAAAACCCTTTTGCTTTAGGTGTTTTATTAATGATTTTAATCATTCAATCCACCGATTAAATATAAAATTGCTTCTTGTAATTGCGTATCATTTAGTGGGTTTTGTTTATAGTTAAATAATGCTTCTGATAAAGCACTTGCAGTTTGGGAATTAAGTCTACCTGATTCATCAAGTCCTTGTTCAATCTGAAACTCTGTAATTTTATCTTGCGTATTTAAATCAAAATAACCATCATTTCTAACTGTATATCCTAAAGTATTTAAGATGTCTTGTGCAATTTTTATTCGGTTTGATACTTGATCATACTGGTAAAACTCGTCATCATTTAAATAAATAGGCGGTAAAAATAGGGCTGGATTTTGTGAGACTTCGATATTAGGTTGTACACCGTTTGTACCACCGTTACGATCTACCCAGTTTCCAAGTGATGTTTTCCATACACCAATCGTTAAGTGAACATAATTACCTCTTATACTTGATAAGGCTATTGAAGATTGTAACGTTCCTTTTCCATAAGATGCCTCACCAATTACTTGGTATTCTCCGTATTCTTGCATGGCTGCAGAAAATACTTCACTAGCACTTGCACTTTGTCCATTAATTAACACTGTTATATCAAAATCAAATGATACATTTGTGTTGGGGTAATAATTTTCAATATTGTTTTGGGCATTTCTTAGTTCAATACTAAATAGCGGAAAATCTTGAGCATCTTTTGATAGGAATAAATCTAATATGTCAAGTAGTGCGTTTAATCCACCACCACCATTATCACGTAAATCAATAATGAGACCGTCAATACCACTTTCACTAAATGTATCCATATATAAAGCTACATTATTCGCGGTTTCATCACCAAAAGTATTTATGACTAAATACCCAATTTTATAGTCATCAACCTCGAAAATTTCAGCTTCTACACTAGGATTAGCGATTTTTTCGCGGGTGATGGTCACATAAATAATCTCATTGATGTCTACGCGTTTAAATCCAATGGTAACTTCAGTATTTTCTTCACCTAATAAGGCTGCCGTTGTTTCTGCGAACGATTTGTTTGAGAAGTCTTCTCCGTCTACATATACAATGATATCACCAGCAGTTAACCCTGCACGTTGTGCAGGTGAATCTGGCCATACATATCGAATAAGTACTTGTTCATTGAAATTTTCAACTGTCACACCAATTCCTACATAACTTTCTCCGAATCCTTCTCTAAAACGATTGAATGTTTCAGCATCAAAATAACGTGAAAATGGATCATCTAAACTGTTAATTAATCCGTATATAGCGCCTTCCCAAAGTTGTTCTTCAGTAGGTGCTGAAAAATGATTTCTTAAAATGTTATTAAACGTTTCATTAAAAGCATCATCATTATATCTTTGTGCGGGTGGTGTCATAAATAATCCTGTAAAAAAGACGGCCGTTAAAAGCATTAAAAATGCACTTGCGTAAGCAATTTTTTTGATTCCACTAAGGTTTGGTTTTTCCATCTTAATCCTCCTCGATTCTATGCTCGAAATCTCCTTGGATTTCGCTGGCTGGGTTTGTAAATACAAAGGCTGTCGGATCTATTTGTGCTAATATATTACGAATTTGATAGTATTCATCTTTCGTAATAACTGTAATCAACATTGTTTTTAAATTATTTGAGAAGCCACCTTTAATTGGGACAATCGTTACCCCTCTTTGTAATTGTTCAAAAATAAGATTTTTAATGGTGTCTGGATAATCGGTAATAATTTGCACTGAGGTTAATCGGTTTGCGCCTATAACGATATAATCTGCAACTTTTCCAGCGATAAGCATGGTTAAGATGGCGTAAAGTCCACCTGATAGTCCGTTTGTTGCATAAAAAGCAATGACACCACTTAAGATGATGACACCATCAATAGCGTAAATAGAAACACTCAGTGGAAGTTTAAGTTTTTTATTTAATATTTTTATAGGTATATCTGTTCCTCCACTAGTCCCACCGTATTTAATGACATATCCAAACCCTACACCCATTAATGCCCCGCCAAATGTAATGGCTAGAATATAATCATTTGGTAACTCAATTAATGGACCAAAGGTTTCTAAAATAAATAAAATTAAAGGAAAAGCGATAGAACCATAAATGCTACGGTAAAATGACTTCCATCCTAAAAAAATCCAACCTAGAAAAAGTAAAACTAAGTTTAACACAAAAACAACGAGTGATATTGGAATATTTAGTAAATCATGAAATAATAATCCAACCCCACTTACACCACCAATAACAAGATTGAATGGTGCAATGAAATAATAAAAGCCAGCGACCATTAGGAAAATTCCCCATGTAATCATTGTATAACGTTTTTTGAATGATATTGTCTTTAACGCGGGTATAGACATGGTTTATTCTCCTTTAGCTAATAATTTTAAGTATGCATAAATAAATCGATCTATGTCACCATCTAATACTTTTTGAACATTCCCGGTTTCTTCACCTGTACGGTGATCTTTAACCATTGAATATGGATGCATGACATATGAACGGATTTGTGAACCAAATGCGTTGCTTAGTGTTGATTTAAAGCTAGAAGCAGCAAGCTCTTGTTCTTCTAATTTTAATTGATAGAGTTTCCCTTTTAACATTTTTAGTGCTTTTTCTCTATTTTTGATTTGTGAGCGTTCATTCTGACATGTAACGGTTAGCTTGGTTGGTAAATGGGTAATACGGACTGCAGAATCTGTCGTATTTACACTTTGACCCCCAGCGCCACTTGAACGATACGTGTCGATTTTTAAATCCGTTTCATTGATTTCTACATCAATCGAATCGTCTAATTCAGGAATAACGTTAATACTAGCAAAACTCGTATGACGTCTACCTGATGAATCAAAAGGAGATAGTCTTACAAGGCGATGAACGCCTTGTTCTGCTTTTAAGTATCCATAGGCATTCATGCCTGAGATGGTAAATGTAGTACTTTTTAGTCCTGCTTCTTGACCATCTTGATAATCATTAAGTTCAAAATGATAATTTTTTTCTTCTGTATAACGTTTTAACATACGGTAAAGCATCATTGCCCAATCTTGGGATTCAGTTCCCCCAGCGCCTGGATGAATTTCTATGATGGCATTAAAAAGATCATAGGGTTCTGATAAGTACAAGTTCGTTTCAAATTGTTCAAGGGTTTTATCAAACTTTTTAACATCCGCTTCTAAAGTTTCAACTTCTACATCCATTTCTAGAAGTTCTAAACTAATTTTTAGGTTTTCCATCATTTCCATCAAGTTTTCATATTGAGTTAATTTGTTTTTGTGTAGTTTTAAGTGTTCAATCGTTTGGTTAGCTGATTCGTGATTATCCCAAAAATTTGCTTCATACGTTTTAGCTTCTATTTTTTTGATGGTTTCTTTTAAGTGTTCAATATCTAAAAGCCCTTCTAAATTCTTAAGGGTTTCTTCAACGGTTATAATTTTATCTTTTAGTTCAAATATCTCCATAATCCTCACCTAATGCAAAGACTCAAGATAGACTTGAGTCATTAATTTTATCTGCCGTGGCAGTGTTTATATTTCTTACCACTACCGCATGGACATGGATCATTGCGTCCAACTTTTGTGGAAGTTTTTGGTTGACGTTTTTCTTGTTCTTCTTTACCTGAATAAGTTGCGGTTGGTTTTGCGACTTGAACACGTTGTAAGTTGTCTCTAACTACAGCTCTTAACACATAACGTGTAATATCTGTTTCAATTGAAGTGATCATTTCTTCAAACATAGAAAATCCAATTTCTTTGTATTCACGTAAAGGGTTTTCTTGTGCGTAAGAACGTAATCCAATCGATTGACGCAACTCACTCATTTGATCGATGTGTTGAACCCAGTAAGTATCGACAACACGCAGCATAACTGCTTTTAAGAACTCGTTGTATTTTTCTTCACCAAAGGTTTTAAGTTTTTTCTCTAAATCTTCAGTAACAAGTGATTGTAGGTACACTGTTGTTTCTTCTTGATTTTCACTGAGTTGTGCTTTTTCAACGACACCTGGATTAAACATTTTACCGTTTAATGCATCAAATAATTTATTAACATCTACTATAGATGCTTTCTTTTCTACATTTGTATATTGATATACAATATTTTCCATGTATCTTTTAACAATTTCTTCAGCACTATCTTTAATGGAATCTAGTAGTAAAATATCACTTCTTTGCTGATAAATGATTTCACGTTGCTGTCTTAATACTTCATCATATTGAAGAACGGTTTTACGACGATCAAAGTTTGACCCCTCGATTTGCGTTTGAGCACGTTTAATGAAACGTGAGAAAACACCGTATTCAAGTGGTCTTTCTTGGTCTGAATTTTTATCTCGTGTTAGCATGTCTAATCGTTTTTTGAACGAATCTCCACCAAATCTTCTTACTAATTCATCTTCTGCAGAGATAAAAAATCTTGAATACCCAGGGTCTCCTTGACGACCACTACGTCCACGCAACTGATTGTCAATACGACGTGATTCGTGACGTTCTGTTCCTAACACTGCTAACCCACCTAGTTCTTTGACACCAGGGCCAAGTTTAATATCTGTTCCACGACCAGCCATATTGGTTGCGATTGTTACAGAACCTTTTTTACCTGCATTTTCAACAATTTCTGCTTCACGTTCATGTTGTTTTGCGTTTAATACGCTATGTGGAACGCCGCGACGTTTTAGTAATTTACTTAGTAATTCACTACTTTCAATTGATATGGTCCCAACTAACATCGGTTGTCCTTTTAAATAACGCGCTTTAATGTCTTCTGCAAGTGCGTTGAATTTTGCTTGCATGGTTGAAAAAATTAAGTCATTAGCATCTTCACGAACGACCGGTTTATTCGTAGGAATTTCTACAACCAACATGTTGTAGATATTTCTGAATTCTTCTTCTTCAGTTTTTGCTGTACCCGTCATCCCTGAAAGTTTTTTGTACATTCTAAAGAAATTTTGGAAGGTGATGGTTGCAAGCGTTGTGGTTTCTTTTTTAATTTCAACGCCTTCTTTTGCTTCTAAAGCTTGGTGCAATCCTTCACTAAACTGACGCCCATGCATTAAGCGACCAGTGAACTGGTCGACAATAATAACTTCGTTATCTTGAACAACATAATCAACATCATTTTCCATGGTGTAATTTGCCTTAATTGCATTGTTTAGATGATGTAATAGCCCAACATGGGTTACATCATATAAGTTTTCTACGCTAAAATAGCGTTCTGCCTTAGTAATCCCATCTTTTGTAAGATTAACGCTTTTTGACTTAACGTCAATTTCATAATCCTCATCTTCTAAAGTACGTGCAAATGCTTGAGCTTGTAAGTATAAGTTTGCTGTTTGTTTTGCACCACCAGAAATAATTAAAGGGGTTCTAGCCTCATCAATTAAAATCGAGTCGACCTCATCGATGATTGCAAAGTTTAAAGGTTTTTGTACCATGTCTTCTTTATAAATCACCATGTGATCTCTTAGGTAATCGAATCCTAGTTCATTATTAGTTGAGTAAAGTATATCACTTTGATATGCCTCACGTTTTTCTTCTTTTGTTAGCTCGCGTTTATTTAAGCCAACTGTTAAACCTAAGAAACGAAAAATATCGCCAATTTCTCCCTCAGCCTCACGTGCAGCTAAGTACTCATTGACGGTAACGATATGAACGCCATCACCTGTTAATGCATTTAAATAAGCAGGCATGACAGCCGTTAAGGTTTTACCTTCACCTGTTTTCATTTCAGCAATGTTTCCTTCGTGTATAACATGGGCACCCATGACTTGGACTTTAAATGGTGTCATGTTTGTAACTCTGGTTGATGCTTCTCTTACTAAGGCATATGCTTCTACTTCTAAACTCTCAAGTGTTTCGCCTTCTAAAACACGTTTTTTAAATGCTTCAGTCATTTCTTTAATTTGATCATCGGTTAATTTTTTATAATCATCTTCTATCGCTAATACTTGATCAGCAAAAACTTCTAGCTGTTTAATAGTTTTGCGAGTAGGATCAAATAATTTTTTAAACATATTTCCACCTCATTTTGTCATAAATATCATATCACAAAGACAGTCATTTTCCAAAGGGTTTTACTACGTAAACCGTTGCATTTATAATATTTTTTCGCAAAAAAAATGCGCCAGAGGCGCATTTAAATTATTCTGTTTCTATAACGGCGTATTTCCCGTCATTTCTTAAGTAAATGATACTTACTTTTTCTGATATGTCATCTTTGAAGATGAAGAAGTCATGATCGAGCATTTCCATTGCTGTAATTGCTTCATCTGTAGACATTCTTTCTAACATAATGTTTTTACGTTTCACTGGAGTTCTAACAAGTTCTCTTTCAAGTGCTTCTAGATCAACTTCTTCTGAGAAGAGTTCGCCTACACCTTCTTTTTTCTGTAAACTTCGGGTAATTTTAGTTTTGTTTTTACGAATCTGACTTTCTAATTTATCAATAGCTAAATCGATTGCTGCGTACATATCATCATTACTTACTTCAGCACGCATGGTGTAATATTTTGTTGGAATGGTTACTTCAACTCTGTGGTGGTCTTTGTATGTTTTACAGACCACGAAAGCATCTAGTTCTTCTCGGAAATAACGTTCAACTTTCTCTAATTTGTCTTTTGCGTAATTCTCGATGGCTTCTGTGACTTTGAAACCATTCTTTCCTCTGACTTCAACGAGCATCACAATCATCTCCTTATTCGTTTATACTTTATTATAGCACACTGTATTTTTTTAGTAACTATTTTACATGAAATTATCCGTTCGAAATATGATTTTCAAAAATAATCTGCATATAATCCGTAAAGTATTCGTAGTAAAAAAGTTTTAAGGGATTAAGTAATCTTGCAAAGTAAAAAAAGACAATCGGGGTTTTTAACCAGTTTTCTTCATAGAAAATAATGGATTGACCACTTTCATTACATAACCATTCAAATGCTTTTTTGGTTAACATTGGATGTTCTTTTTTATGATAACTAAAACATTCCACTGTATTATAGTTTATGGGAAATATCTCGTATTTAATTGGATATTTTGAAAGTGTTTCACAGGGGATGCATTGTTTTTTATATGAAAAGATACTTTCAAATGTTTGGGGTCTTATGTAAAAAGTTTGACAGGTATCACACGTAGGCATAAAAAAAACTCCTTTTTATTTATTGATACACAAAAAGGCGTTTTATTTCTTTATAGGATTTGTCCAAATATAAAAACGATGAGTGCTAGCGCAAAAAATGTTATGCCAATAATTAAAAGTCTTTTAGCTTGCGGCATAATTTGTTCTTTTACAGCGCGAAAAGATAATGCAAAAAACAGTAAACTAAATGCCAGTAAATTTAAGGGAATAAGTAATGTGAGTTCGCCTACTTTAAGTAGTGTGAGTAAAAACACAATAAAGATTAGTGTTAAGGTAACTGAAATAAGTGTTTTAGGATTGTTTTTCATAACCTCACCTCTATATATATTATATCACCGGTTAAAATCGGATACAAAAAAAATCGCAAAATTGCGATTTATTTTAATTGCATGGTTGTAAGGCAAGTATAATCTGTTTGATAGGTTGAGAAATCATGTGTTGCGCTTAATCCATTATACGTTACGGTAATATTTGCTTGAACCCCTCTTGGTAACCAAATACCGATGAATCCGTTATCTAAGGCCGTTGCTTCTCCATCAAATAATACATTATCGTTTTCATCAATAATGACAATATATAATGTTTCGTTGGCTAGTTCTGCACGGCAGGTAGTTAAATTATGCGTCCCGCATGGATGGGTATGGTTAATATATGGGGCAACTGATAAATAAAAGTATTCTTCAGGGATGTCATATTGAAAAACGGTATCGCCAAATCTTAAAGTTAAAGTATCTGCGCTTATTGATGCGATAAGTTGATTAGGGTCTATGGTTCTTCTTTCTAGTTCATCGACCATTTCCATTGGGGTAAGTCCGTCTAGATTATGGCGCTTTAGTACTTGATTTTCACTCATATAAAAACTTCTTAATCCAGCAAATGCACCGATTAAGACGATAAATGCAATAATGGTAATATTAATACTTTTCATTATTTGTCTCCTCTTCAATTTGTTTTTTTAGTGTTTGAAATTCTGAAATTGTAATTTCACCATTTGCAAGTCGCTTTTTCAAAATTTCTATTGGTTTTTTTGTAGAATTCTTAGGAGATAAGTTTATGAAAATCACAATTAATATCACAATCCAAAATAGCATCATGTAAGGAAAATGAAACATGCCTCTTAAAAAATGATGGTTTGGAAAATAAACACCATAAAATAAATACATGCCTAAAGTAAATGTGATAAAAATAAAAATTCCTATATATATTAGTGGTTTCATATGATCAACTCCACTGATAGTATATATAGGAATTATGAACAAATTATGAAGGAAATGTTATTGTAATATTACTTCCTTTTGATGAAGATTTAATTGTGATTTGTCCGTGATACTTCTCAACGATATTTTTAACCATTAATAACCCTAAGCCTGTCCCTTTTTTCGAAGAATGTGGGATATTTCGATTAATGTGATTAAGTGCTTCTTCACTAAATCCTTCCCCATTTTCTTTAACTTGGATTTGTAGAGGATTTTCGCTTAAATTAATATCAACTTGTGTTGCATTTTTTGCATAATGGTAGACGTTACTTAGTAAGTGATCAATCAACCGTTTTATGTCTTGTTTTTGACAGTTAAAATAAACGTTAGGCGCAATAGATGCATTGATTTTTATGTGTTTTTGATCAAATAGTGGTTTGATACTGGCTAGTTGGGATTGGATAACTTGAGATATTGATTGTTCTTTGGTGACTTCTTCAGGATACTGTTCAATAATTTTAGGAATTAAACTGTCAATATGATTGATTTCTTCTTTAATGCTATGAAGTATGCCCTGATCTAGTTCTATGCGTTTTGATTCAATGCCTTCAACTATTGATTTTATAATGGTTAATGGCGTTTTAATATCGTGGGTTAGTGTTTGAATTTTTTGGTGGTGTTGATCTTTAATTTTATCAATCGTATCTAAGGTTTGTGTAAAAGTTTCATCAATTTCTAATAGTTCTTGAAAGTTGTATTGATTATAAAATGTTAAGGTGTGAATGCGTTTTTTAATGTTATCAAAATCTGCTATGATGACTTTGGTTTGATTTTTTACATAAACGTGTAAAAGCAATAATCCTAAAATAAATATAACGATAAATATCGTATTAAATGTAATGAAGTAGGTTGTATTAATGCTTGTTATAGATGATGCCATATGATCGATACTTAAGGTTGCAAACGGTGCTTCATTATAGTAAATTGTATACTCTTTAGCGTTAGATGGTGGAATGTGTGTTGTTTGAGTCGTTTGGGTTAATAGCCCAATATATTCTAAATAAACTTGATGAGTATGCCCATAGTGTTCTAAAAATATAAGTGCTGTTTCTTCACCTGATTCTTCTATTAAATGCTCCATCATCTCAACAAGTGCTTCATTTTGGTAATCAATTGTTTGATTAATAAAGCGTATATTAATGGTAATAAAGGCAATGTTAACGATTAAGAACACAATGGTATAAAAAATCGTAAAGCCAAGTACTATGCGTTTTTGTAAGAATGTTTTAATATTATGCATCCTTATCACCTACAAACTTATAACCCCCACCATAAATGGTTTTAATTAATCGTGGGTTTTTAGAATCATCTTTAATTTTTTTCCTAATATTTTTGATGTGCGCATCAATCACGCGATCAAAGGCTTCACTATTTAAATTAGTAAGCTCGATGATTTGTTCTCTAGTAAGGACTTGGTTTTGATGCTTAACTAAGGTTAATATAATTTGATACTCAGCATAGGTAAGATCAACTTTTTCTCCTAATACTTGTATTTCTTGATTTAGTGCATTAATGATTAAATGCTGGTTATTAAATGTGGTTATGTTTTTATTTGATTTGATTATTCTTTGGGATACGTTTTTAATTCTTATCATTAACTCTTCGAGTGAAAATGGCTTGGTTAAATAATCATCTGCTCCAAGCTGTAAAACATCAAGACGTTCTAAAATATCTGTTTTAGCAGAGACGACTATGATATATACAGTACTGCTTTCTCGTATTTTTTTTATAAAAGCTTCGCCAGTCATGTTTTTTAACATTAAGTCTGTGATGACTAAATCGATTTGTTTTTCGTTTAAAACCTTTAGTCCTTCTTCAGCAGAAAAAACAGAAGTTGTTTGATAGCCTTCTTGATTACAATATAATGTGATAAGATGATTAATTTTTAAGTTGTCTTCAATAATTAGAATATGCATAAAATCACCACGTTTCTAATTCTATTGTAACATTTTGAAGGAATTATGAATTTTTTATAATAAAAAATCAGTCTTTCGACTGATTTTATTTAATATTGTTTTGGTTCAATAACACCAGTTAAGTAAGCATGCATATTAAAGGCTAATGCTTCTAGTTCGTTTTCACCTGGATAAATCACGAGTTCTCCTAAATGTTCAATCATTTCAATAAGTGGTTGAATGATATCTTGATTGTAAGCTAAACCACCTGTAATAATGATTGCATCTAAATTCCCTTTTGTAATGGCGTATAAACTACCAATTTCCTTAGCAATTTGATACACCATTGCTTTGACGACTTTACTAGCTTCAACGCGTCCAGATGAAAGCATATCAGAAACTTCTTCTGCGTCTTTGGTGTTTAAATAACTAAACATACCCCCGTATCCGTGGATAAGTTTACGTAGTTCTTCTTTAGTATATTGCCCACTATAGGCTAAATCAATAATACTGCACACTGGTAAACTACCTGTTCTTTCTGGTGAAAAAGGTCCATCACCATCAAGGGCATTATTTACATCAACTACGCGTCCTTTTTTATGGTAACCTACGCTTATGCCACCACCCAAATGGGCAACAATTAAGTGAAGATCTTCATAAGGTATATTGATTTTTTCTGAATACTTTCTTGCGACAGCTTTTTGGTTAAGTGCATGAAATAAACTTCGTCTTGTAATCCCGTTTAGTCCACTCATTTTGGCAACGTTACTCATTTCATCTACAACAACTGGATCTGCAATATAGGCTTTTTTGCCTACTTGTGATGCAAGACTATGGGCGATTAACCCTCCAAGATTTGATGCATGCGAACCGTGTTTGTTGGTTTTTAAATCATCAATCATTTGGTCATTGACTTCATAAAGGCCACTATCTAATGGACGTAGTAATCCGCCTCTTCCAATGAATCCATCAATTGCACTAAGTCTAATGTCGTATTCATTTAAAAAGTCTAGGATTAGTGTTTGTCTCATTGGGAGTTGGTCGATGAGATGTTCAAAGGTTAACATTTCTCCATCATCATGTTTTATGGTTGCTTTTGCAATGCGCTTTAACCCTTCAAATACCGCAACTTTAGTACTGGTTGATCCAGGATTGATCGTTAAGATCTTCATGGTTTCACCCTTTCTTGTATTGGTTATGAGGATGCAATGCGCATCCCAAGCTCAAGTGCTTGTTGGTTAATTTCAATAAGTGATTCTTTTGCACCAGCAAAAATTTTATCTAATACTTTAAAAATCGCTTCTTTTTTGAATACATTAGTTTGACCGATATAAGCCCCTAACATAATCATGTTGGCTACTTTTAAGTTACCAAGTTGTAAGGCTAGTGTATTTGCATCAACTTCGATGACTTTTATGTCTTCTCTATAAGGTTGGTTTTTTACGAGTGAGCTATTTACTATAAGTAATCCACCTTTTTTAATTTTGCTTTGAAACTTATTTAGAGAAGGTAGATTTAGGGCTAAAACACTATCTGGTTTTGTGACGATGGGCGAGTTTATAGCTGGTTTAGATATCGTTACCGAACAGTTAGCCGTTCCACCGCGTGTTTCTGGTCCATAAGAAGGAATCCAAACAGTATTTAAGTCTTCATTAGTTGCAGCATATGAAAGCATTTGGCCAATTAACATTACGCCTTGACCACCAAAGCCTGCTATGATAACTTGTTCTTCGTTATTTTTCATCATCTTCACCCTTAGTTGCGTCTTTATATACCCCTAATGGATAATAAGGAATTAAGTGATCCACCGCCCATTTTAATGAATCATTCGGTGTCATTCCCCAGTTTACAGGACACGTTGAGATAAATTCGATCATTGAGAATCCTTGTTTTTTTGTTTGAACATCAAAAGCTTTTAGTAATGCTTTTTTAGCTTGGCGAATATGTTTAGGATCATGAACACTTACACGCTCTAAATAAGTTGAACCTGGAACGGTTGCAAGTAGTTCTGACATTTTAAGTGGCAAGCCTGTTTCAGCTTGTTCGCGACCTCTTGGTGAGGTTGAAGTTTTTTGGCCAATTAAAGTGGTTGGGGCCATTTGACCACCCGTCATACCGTAAATAGCATTATTAACAAATATAACTGTGATGTTTTCACCGCGATGAGCGGCGTGTACAATTTCTGCCATTCCAATACTTGCTAAGTCTCCATCACCTTGATACGTAAATACCGTTGCATCAGGTTTAACACGTTTTACACCGGTCGCAACAGCTGGAGCACGTCCATGTGCAGCTTGTTGCATGTCACAGTTAAAAAATTCATAACTCATAACGCTACATCCAACACTTGCAATACCAACAGTTGTATCAAGCAATCCTTTTTCAACGAGTACTTCTCCAACAAGTTTATGAATAATCCCATGTGTACAACCTGGACAGTACGTAAGATCACGTTTTACTAAGCCTTCAGTTGGTTGATAAATTGTTTGAGTTTTCATTATTTACGCCCCCTAACAATTTTTTTAACAGCTTTAATGATTTCGTCTGCTTCTGGTACAACGCCACCAGTACGACCGAAGAACTCGATGTTATAACGCCCGTTATTAACAATTTTAACGTCTTGTATCATTTGTCCTAAACTCATTTCTACTGTTAATAATGTATGGACAGTTTCAGGGAGTTCATTAAAAGCTTTTTCTGGGAATGGCCAAATTGCAATTGGACGGATAATTCCCACATTAATGCCTTGTTTTTTAAGGGTGTTAATAGCACTACGTGCAATACGCGCCATTGAACCATAAGCTACAATAACAACTTCTGCTTGATCTAAGTTTATCAACTCATAACGTTGTTCTTTTTTTATCATTTCATCGTATTTCTTTTGAAGTTTTAAGTTGTGTTTTTCTAAGTTGTATGGGTCTAAGTGTAAAGAAACGATTTTATTTCTTTCACCACGTTCTCCACTTTTTCCATCAGCTGCCCAAGTTTTTGGGGCTAATTTTTTCTTTGGAATTTTCTTGTCGATATCAACAGGTTCCATCATTTGCCCAATTAAACCATCAACGGCAATCATAACTGGATTACGGTAATAATCAGCTAAATCAAATGCTTGTTTAACCACATCAACGGTTTCTTGTAATGATTCAGGTGCATATGCCAGCATATGATAATCGCCGTTTCCGCCACCTCTGGTTATTTGGTTGTAGTCTGCTTGTGAAGGTTGAATCCCTCCAAGTCCTGGTCCACCGCGCATAACATTGATAATAACACATGGTAATTCACTACCTACAATATAGCTAATCCCTTCTTGTTTTAAAGCAATCCCTGGACTAGATGATGACGTTAAAACACGTGCTCCTGCTCCTGCAGCGCCGTAAACCATATTGATGGCTGCGACTTCACTTTCTGCTTGAACAAAAACACGTCCATAAGTTTTCATATGGTAAGATAAATATTCTGGTATTTCATTTTGTGGGGTTATCGGATAACCAAAAAACGCGTCACAACCACCTTTGATTGCAGCTAACGCCATGGCTTCGTTCCCTTTCATTAATACTTTAGCCATTGTTTCACTCCTTTAAGAATCGTTCAACCGTAATAACTGAATCAGGACATATCATTGCACAAAAAGTACAAGCGATACATTTTTCCGGATCATTTACCATTAGAGGTGTATACCCCTTTGCGTTTGTGGTTGAAGTATCTAATTCTAGTATATGCACTGGGCATTGATACACACATAATGCACATCCTTTACACTTATCGTAATCGATAATAATTCTACCTTTTGCCATATTTTCCTCCTATAGCCAATGTTGTGCCAAGTAACGGATTAATGTACGATTTTCTCCAGCAAATTTGGCTTCTGATTTGACATGTTCTTCTACAAATGTATAAACAATTGGAAGATTGAGTGCTTTAGATACTTTCTTAAGAACGCGCTCACCTTTTTTAATCATCGCTTCGTCGGTGTCGTCCATTAAGTTAGAATTGTTAATAAATCCTGTGACTTTTAACTGACTCGTTGCTTCTAAAGTTTCAATCATTTCAATAATTTGCGTTTCATTCATTGTTTCTGGTCTAAAAACATTAATTACGACTAAGTAATCAATTTCATCTTGATTTTTAATAAAATCTCGAAACTGCATCATTACTTTCGCTCCATGTTGTGTACCACCTAAATCGAATACAGCGGATAGATGCTTATTAACAAAAGGACGACTCCCTTTCGCACTTATGAAAGGGAGATCGCTACCAGATGCATTTTCAATGGTTGATTCGATTAACGTTACATCGTTTTTTTCTAATAATCCTCTAACACTTCTTGAGCGAAAATATGGATTAATAATATCTAAGTCAACCAAATAATTCAATCGATTTTGGATGGCCAAATTGACGGCAATTTCCGATTTACCAGATCCGTAATGACCCGTTAAAATCGTTATGCGTTTCATTAACGTTTAACGAAATTTGAGCGAACGGTACTGATGGTTTCAATGCGTGATTTAGCAAATATTTTAGCAGCGTTTTGTGTATGGGTATTGTTTTCTTTTGCTAAGCTATAAATATCTAACATACGGTCATAAATCTTTTCAATGTCATTGACTGCATTTTGCTTACTATAACCTTGTAATTCATGGTAAACATTGATTAATCCACCCGCATTAATAACAAAGTCAGGTGCGTAAAGAATGTTTTTATCTACAAGCATTTTTCCATGCTTTTCTTCGTCATCTAAAACGTTGTTTGAAGTTCCAGCAACAATTTTACATTTTAATTGTGGAATTGTTTTATCATTAATGACAGCCCCTAATGCACAAGGTGCAAATACATCAACTTCTAATCCATAAATATCATCTGGTTTAACAAACTCAACTTGTGGGAATTCCTTTTTAACTTTTTCAATATGCTTCGGATTAATTTCTGTGAAATAAACCTTTTTCGCTTTAGCCTCAAGTAAATAACCAATTAAGTAATAACCTGTTTGACCTGCGCCTTGTACTGCAAATGTTTTACCTTCAATTTCATCTGATCCAAATACTTCAAGTAATGAAGCACGGATACCATGGAATGCCCCTAGTGCTGTCATTGGTGAAGGGTTCCCTGACTTGTGTTTTAATCCAACCACAAAGTTAGTTTCCATATTTACAAAATCCATATCTTTTGTAGAAGTATTTACGTCTTCAGCAGTGATATAACGCCCATTTAAAGTTTGCACATAACGTCCTAAACCTCTAAAATACGCTTCACTTTTTACTTTTTCAGCATCACCAATTAGAACTGTTTTTCCACCACCAAGATTTAACCCTGCCGCAGCAGCTTTGTAAGTCATTCCACGTGCTAATCGTAGTACGTCTAAAACGGCATCATCTTCGTTTTCATAATCCCATAAACGGGTTCCTCCAAGTGCAGGGCCAAGTTGTGTATTATGAATACAAGTAATCCCTTTTAAACCAGTAGCTTTGTCGTGAAAAAACACTAATTGCTCATAACCATGTTTTTCCATGTACTCAAATTTTTTCATTAAAAAATCCTCCTTAAGAAAAGTAATCTCTCAAAATTTAAACGCTATTCGATGAAAGCGTTTTTACGTAAATGATTATACCATTTTATTAACAGTGTTTCAATGTTTATTCGCTTAATTTTTTATAAAACATTACAAATAGCTGTATGACAAATTTTACAATAAATAAACCCCTATTTCAAGGGGTTTATGTTATCTATAATACAATATTAATAAGTTTGTTTGGGACAACAATTACTTTTTTAATGGGTTTTTCATTGATGAATGTTTGAATTTTTGAAGAAGCCATTGCGATTTTTTCAACGGTCTCTTTTGGCAAGTCTTTTTCGACTTCAATTTTATCCCTAACTTTTCCGTTAATACTAATAACCATCGTCACAATTTCTTCTTCCATTTTACTTAAATCTGCTTTTGGATAATCCGTAAACATCATAGAACCTTCATAACCTAAACGGTTATAAATTTCTTCACAAATATGTGGAGCAAATGGATAAAGTAGTTTTAATAAGGTTAAATAAGTATTTTTTGAGATAGAATGTTGTTTGGCCAGTTCATTGGTCAATGCCATAAGTTTAGCAATGGCTGTGTTAAATTTAGTTTGTTCGATATCGCTATCAACTTCCGAAATTGTTTTATGCAAAACTCTTAAAACGTCTTTGTTATCTTCAACATTTGAAACTGAATCAAATAAGCGCCATACTTTATCTAAGAATCGACGCGCCCCTTTAACACCTGAATCACTCCATGGGGTTGATTGTTCATAATCACCAATAAATAAGATATATAAACGTAGGGTATCAGATCCATAATTTTCAATAATTTCAATTGGATTAACAACATTCCCTTTTGATTTACTCATTTTATCGCCATCAGGTCCTAATATTAAACCTTGTGCACTTCTTCTTTTATAAGGTTCTTCTGTTGGAACAGCGCCAATATCATGTAAGAATAAATGCCAAAATCTAGAATAGATAACATGGCGTGTCACGTGTTCCATGCCACCATTATACCAATCAACATCCATCCAATACTTAAGTTTTTCTATATCAGCGAGTTTATTAGGATTTTTAGGATCAGCATAGCGTAAGAAATACCAGCTACTTCCTGCCCACTGTGGCATCGTGTCTGTTTCTCTTTTAGCCGGTTTGTTACATTTAGGACATGTAGTATTAACAAATGATGGAATGTTTGCTAATGGGCTTTCTCCTGTGTCTGTTGGTTCAAAATGATCAACCTCAGGTAAGACAACTGGTAAATCCTCTTCTTTAACTGCAACCATGCCACAATCATCACAGTGCACAATTGGAATTGGTTCTCCCCAATATCGCTGTCGGTTAAATGCCCAATCTTTCATTTTAAAATTAACTGACTTTTTACCTAAATCATTTTCTTCTATAAATGTAATCATTTTACTAATGGCCTCTTTAACATCTAATCCATTGATGAAATCACTATTAATAAGTTTTCCACTATTAGTATCTGTGTAGGCTTCTTTACTAATATCGCCACCTTCTATAACTTCTACGATGTCACAGTTATGCGCTTTTGCGAATTCATAATCTCTTTGGTCATGTCCGGGTACAGCCATAATAGCGCCAGTTCCATATCCCATCATGACGTAATCTGCAACAAATATTGGCATTGCTTTCTTGTTGGCTGGGTTAATGGCGTTTATCCCTTCAAGCAATACACCTGTTTTGTCTTTAATAAGTTGTGTGCGTTCAAATTCTGTTTTAAGTTTGGCTTGATGTTGGTAATCATGCACCTTAGATATATTAGTAATTTGATCATGAAGTTTAATTAGTAATGGATGTTCTGGTGCAATGACCATAAAGGTTGCACCAAACAAGGTATCTGGTCTTGTAGTAAATACATCTAATGATTCGCTAGTATCTTTAATGTTAAAATTAATGATTGCGCCTTCGCTTTTACCAATCCAATTTTCTTGTTCTATTTTTATACGCGGTAACGTTTCTAGCTTATCAAGTCCATCAAGTAAACGTTGCGCATACTGAGTAATTTTTAAGAACCAAACATCTTTTTCTTTTTGTTCAACCTTAGTATCACAGCGGTCACACACACCGCCTTGACTTTCTTCATTTGAAAGTACGACCTTACATGAAGGACAGAAATTTACAAATGTTTTATTGCGGTAAGCTAAGTTATGTTCAAACAACTTCATAAAAATCCATTGTGTCCATTTATAGTAAGTTGGATCAGTAGTATCAACTATACGATCAAAATCAAATGAAAATCCAACTTCCTTTAGTTGTGAAGTGAATGTTTTAATGTTTTTATCGGTTACAATTCTTGGATGGATTTTTTCTTTAATGGCATAATTTTCAGTCGGTAACCCAAAGGCATCAAATCCAATAGGGAATAAGACATTATACCCTTCCATTCTTCGTTTTCTAGCAACAACTTCTAAACTAGTATACGCTCTTATATGCCCTACATGCATCCCTGCACCTGAAGGATATGGGAATTCGACTAATGCATAATATTTGGTTTTATCACTAAAATCTTCGGCTTTAAATAGCCCGTGATCGTACCAATACTTTTGCCATTTTTGTTCAATTGTTTTTGGATTATAGTCCATATAATCACTCCTTTTATGAATTAAAAAACGCCCTTAAAAATATAAGGACGAATAATTTCCGCGGTACCACCTTAGTTCTAGTTTCCTAGCACTTAAATTCTCTTAACGCGAGAAGTACGTTATAAGCTCACGAGTTGCACTTATAAAGCTCCCTAGACTAATTCATAAGTTTTACTCTTAGTTTACACCAACCACTAAGTCTCTTTGAAATAAAACGCTTATTACTACTTCTAGTTCGTCACTTTTACATAATCATAGCACGAAAATACGCGCTATTCAAGCATTAGTTCTTATTAACTCTCATGTAAATTTCAAGGGTTAATTTTGACATTTGTCTGAAGGCAATAAATAATAATAAAATAAACAAGAATATACTAAATCTTAACATCGATTCAAAGATTAAAACAATGTATAGTGATGTCGCTGCATAAGTCATCATGACATACATATGTCTAAATGAAACCTGCTTGACTCTTGTACGACTAATCAATGTATTGATAATGACAAATACTGAAAATAAAAACAAAGCACTTAAAATACTGGTTATCATTAATAAGGGTCCCCAGTAAACTCTTAACTCAAGCATTTCTTTATCAATGGTATCAAATAATGTCGTGTAAAAATCATTGCGCGTTTCAGGGGTAAAATTCAACGCAAAATTATGACTGTCTTCATGCAGTTCAACCAGAGGTTTAGTCCTTACAATATTTCCCATAAAAACTAAATATAGTGTCTCATCATGAACCACAAAGTAATAATTAAATCCTCGGTAATCACTTAAAGATAATGTTTCTGATGAGTTTATAACAACATTAAAATTTTCAAGTTCTATTAACGTGTGGTCAATGGTTTCATCACACACTAACGTTGCGTTACTGATTTCACAAGAGGATTCTAGTGCGATTGTATTTTCTCTTAGTGCTGTTTGTAATTGTTGGTTGATGCCTTGAAAATTGATGACATTAATCAAGGTTGATGTACTCATTAATACAGCGAAAAAAAGAAGATATCCCCATACTTTTAGTAGGCTATCTTTTCGATAATTGATAAGTTGGGCTGGATCGACTAAACTTGCACGGACTCTATTTAACATAATATCACCGTAATCATTATATCATAAAAGTAATTTAACGTATCCTATGATAGAATATTTATAGGTGAAGAAGATGAATTTTATAAATGAGGAAAAGAAATATCATACGTATAGTGATTATTTAAAAAGAACCTTCGGGAAGAAGGTTTTTAAAGTTGCCTTGAATGGTCATTTTACTTGTCCTAATAAAGATGGCCTTAAAGGCAAGGGTGGTTGTATTTATTGTTCCCCCTCAGGCAGTGGGGATTTTGCTGGTGATTTAAATGATGATTTATACACCCAATTTCACACAGTGAAAACGCGTATGCATGAAAAGTGGCCAGATGCTTATTACATTGCTTATTTTCAAGCAAATACGAATACTTATAAAGACGTTGATACATTAAGAGAAATGTTTGAATACAGTTTAACCCTTGATGATCATATTGTCGGTTTAAGTATTGCCACAAGACCAGATGCTCTTGACCAAGAAAAAGTAGCCATGCTTTATGAACTAAGTAAAAAGACGGTTTTACAAGTTGAACTTGGCTTACAATCCATTCATGAAGATACCAGTATTTGGATGAACCGAGGCCATGATTTAGCCTGTTTTAATCAAGCTGTAAAAATGTTAAGAGACAAGAACATTGATGTTGTTGTTCATATTATTAATGGGTTTCCAAATGAAGATAAAGCCATGATGCTTGAAACCGTTAAGCATTTAAATACTTTGCAGGTTCAAGGCATTAAAATCCATATGCTACATGTTATGGAGAAAACTTTACTTGGGACAATGTATAAACAACATCCTTTTAAACTTTTAACTTTAGAAGAATATGTTGATATTGTCGTTACACAGCTAGAACATTTAGATCCTAAAATTATCGTTCAACGTGTGACAGGTGACAGTCCTAAAGAGATGTTAATTGCCCCTGTTTGGACACTTAGAAAGTTCGTGGTCATGAATGAAATTGATAAACTTATGCGGAAGAAAAATACGTATCAAGGAATTTTTTACAAATAAAAAAATAGGCTAGCGCCTATTTAATATAGGTTTCAATACTTTCAATGAAAAATGTTAATGCAAGTAAGTCGGCACTTCCCCCAGGGGAGATGCCTTTTTCTTTATATTGTTTTGATAAGGCTTCATAGTATTCAAAGTTAAATGGTTCTTCTTTTAATAAATCACGCATATCATTTTTTACTTCTTTTAATACAGAGTAATTGTGTCTTTTAATAATGGTAGTATCTTCAAGATGGGCCATAATAGCACCTAATTTTTGGTAATGGTTGTAGGCTTTGTTTGGATACCATGAAAATACACTTGGGAACCCTTTACTTACTTCACCGCGTATGCCTTTTAACCCATAGGTTTGATAAATAATTTCTCCCGGGGTTAAGGTTTCTTTTTGTGACAAGTCTTCAAAATCATCTTTGGTGATGTCTTGAACAAAAGTCTGCATATTAAAAACGACTTCTTTAAGGGATGTTTGATGGATTATTCCATCCATTACAAATGGTAAAAATGCGCCGAATATGAAGATAGCACCTTTATGGGTATTAATATTACCCGTTGCTTTAAACATCGCTTTTTCTGCTTCTTTTCCTATATCACGTAGTCTGTGTAGATTTTTATCTAAGGTTATTCCTGCTTCTAAGAACTCTAGAAAATAAGGTTTAAGGGCTTCAATTGATTTTAGGAAATGACTAATATCCATATCCTTGTGTGCACCAGAATCGATGTGAGATACTAACCCAAATTTAGGATAAACGTAGACTTCTTTTCTTAACGCTTCTAAGGCGAGTTCCGTTAAAGCGTTTTTTATATAGTCAAACGTTTTATATTCGATAAAACGATTGAGTTCATCTAATGGATGTGTTTGATTTCTAGCACAAAAATGACCACTTTGATCACACAAGTAGCAACTTCTTTGTTCGGAAACAGCTCTTGATAGTGGTTGAGTATGATCATATACATCTAAATCAATAAATCGACCTAGTTGATGGGTGTTCTCTATATAAGTTGTTTGATTTTTAAGTGTTGTTTGATCTGAATCAATTAAAAATATATAATAGTTCCCATCATTCGATTCGAAATAATAACTCTCAATTGGGTCTAAAATGGTTTGTACTTGATGATGAAATAAGTTTAGCAAAAAACGCGTTACAACATTATTCTTAGGAAACCCAGGATAATTTGTTTTTAGCGTTAAAGCGGTATAAGGCGAATTACTGACATTTTTAATTTCTTGTAATCGCGCCTCTTTGGCCTCTAATATTAATCGTCTAATGGCGGTTTTCGTGTGTTTTAATTCTCTCAATGATATCATGCCCTTCGTTTGTTAATAAAAATGCATAGGTTGCTTCAATGACATAGGGTTTAACACTTTCTACGCCATTGTGTTTTAGTAATTTACGAACGGTTGATGCACTTATAGGTTGTTGATTTAATGTTTTTCTTGGTATGATAATAAAATTTTTATTTAAGTATTTACTCATGGTTTCGTTGTACATGTTAGTCATTGGACTTAATGGTTCTTCACCGACATAACGTTTATTGATGTGTAAAATTTTCATGTAGTATTCTTTAAATATGAGGACATCAATGAGTGCATGTTCTTCACGAATAACGGTTTCTTGTTTTAAGAAATATTTCGGAAATGTTGCATATGAAACTAAATATTCAAGGGATGGTACTACGGTAACATTTTTAAGTAGTTCACAAGCTTTTTTAACGATATTAAAACGAACATTAAATGGGAAAATACTTTTTTCTTCACTGACAACAAATACGATAACTTCATCATTTTCTTTTGAGACTGTTTCTATTAAATGATAATGTCCTTTAGTCATAGGGTTCGCATTTACAACGACGCTTGCTTTAGGTTTATTTGAAATATTATACGTTTCCTTTAGTGTTTTTAGGGCTTCTTGAATCGTTGCGCCACCTTCTAAAAGGGAAAGTGTCATGGTTTGAACGATGGGTTTTAATCCTAAAGTTTTAAATAAGTGAGCTTGTTCATCTAAGGTATAGACAAAATAGTGATGAATCCCTTTTTGGTTTAGTCTTTTTATCATTTCACTCATTAAGCTTGAGAGTAAGTTTTGACCTTGATACTCGGGTAATATCGCTACACATTTGATGATATTGTTTGCACTACTTGCTGTTGCGATAAGTTTTTGATTTTCTTTTATAACAATCGTCTGATCTATATCATCTTCATATTGTAATTTAAATGTTTTTAAAAATGTTTTCACTGCTTCTTTTTCTTCTGGCATGATAATGTCATAAAAATTCATTATTTCACCTCTTTGTATAAAGTGTGTCAATAATTACGCCATCTCGGTCTTCAACTACACCAAGTGGAATGCCTTTATAAATTGTTTCTTGTGGGATCCCTGTATATTGATGTGCACGGTCCATCAGCGCATTGATAGAAACAATATCAAGCTTTGAGCCTTTTAATTTATCTAGTAAATCTTTACGATTTGGGTTAATTGCAATGCCACGTTCTGTCACAATGCAATCAATATTTTTGCCTAAGGTTGTAATGGTGTTCACTTGTTGTTTAATAATCGGTGTACGGGCTTTTAAAAGCGGTGTAACAATAATGGTAACCTTTGCATCAGTTGCGGTGTCACTGTGCCCACCAGATCCACCTATGATTAGGTTATAAGAGTCTGTTGTTACATTCACATTAAACTCAAGATCTATTTCTGTTGCCCCTAATATAACGACGTCTAAATCTTTAATAATTCGGTTAGGGTTTGATGGATTCGCATACGTATTCGCACTTATTGCATAATGGTTTTTATTTTTTTTGAGTGAGTTAATGGCTTCTAGATCAAAACATTGAACATCATATAACGTTTTGACAAGCCCTTCTTCTAACATTTCTACGTGATACTTAGTTATACCTCCTGAAAAGAAAGATGCTTGAATTTTTTTCTCTTTTAGGAGTTTTTTAATGGTTTGAGTCACGCGCAAGCTAACCCCACCTGCACCACTTTGAAATGAGAATCCTTCTTGAACTAAATCCAGTGCTTTTATGAGTTCACTAGCGTTTTTAGCAATTTTAACACCAACTGGATCGTTTGTGATTGCGGTTGTTCCACTTACAATCCCTTTTGCATCTCCAATCGAATCTAAAACGAGGATAAAATCTATATCAGCACCATCGATTTGCTTGAATTTTAGTTCATCTAATAATGTATCGGTTATGAGAACTTTTGTTTTAGCGTATTTTGAATCTTCAATAGCATAGCCTAAACTTCCGCAAGCATTTTTACCTTCAATGCCTGTTGCATTCCCTTGTTTATCACACGCAGGGGCTGCAATAAAAGCGATATCAACTTGATTTTCTCCTTCAATAAATGCACGCGCTCTACCACCATGAGTTTGCATTTTCAGTATTCCCTCTAGACTATGTTCTGCTAGATAACTAGCAACTGGTCCATTTAGATAGTTGGTGGTTATATGGGTAATTTGGCCATTTTTAAGAAGATCAAGAATTTTCGTATAACTTGGGAAAATCGATGATGGGTATAATGATATATCTTGTGTATTTAATGATTCAAATTTTGTAAGCACTTTGTTGATGATACCATCACCATTTCTTAAGTGATGGTGAAAAGAGATGGCTAAGCCATCTTTAATGGTTAAGTGCTCAAATAATTCATCGATTGTTTGACATATCACTTTCATAAATCCACCTACAATTTGTTGTATCGTTTTGCTTTATCTAATATATTTTTAGCACGTTCAATGACTGGTTTATCAATCATTTTACCATCTAAACTAAAACGGATACTGTTAAGTGTCTCGCTTTGATGGACAATGCGTTTTGATTCATCAATAAGTGCTTGTGTGGGGCTTAATATATCGTTAATAATGCTTACGTGGTTAGGATGGATGCTTGCTTTCCCATCAAAACCTAGTTGAGCAGATTTTTGTGTATCTATTGCTAAACCTTTACTATCATGAACATCAGTAAAAGGGGTATCTATCGCAAATTTATTAAAACTTTTTGCAGCTAAAATCACTTGAGTTCTTGCGAACAAAATTTCATCGCCTTGTAAAGTTCTATTTATGGATAATGCACGGGTTAAGTCCTCAGCACCAAGTAATAAGCCTTCAATAAGTGAATGACGTGCGATATTTTCAAGTTCAAAAAAGGCGTGAGGGGTTTCAATTAATCCTATAATCGGAAAGTTAATAGAAAGTTCATCATAAAGATGTTCTATTTGATAAAGTGCCTCTGTGGATGTTTTTGGTAGAACAATTCCTTTAATATTAAGGCCTTTAATTGTTTCTAAATCTTTTTTAAATAAATCGTAATCTAAATGACTATTGATACGAATATAGATTTCAGGTTTGATAAAGTTATAATACGACAAAAACGTATGCGTTAGCACACGAGCTTCATCTTTTTGATGCAAACTTACTGCATCTTCAAAGTCTATGATAATGGCATCTGCTTCGAACACATCAAGGGTTTGTAGCATGCGAGGAACATCCCCGGGTATAAAAAGATAACTACGACTCATTAGTAGCCTCCTTAAAGCGCAAGATGGCAGTTTCTAAACGAGCTTCAATGGTGTAATCAAGCGCACCTTTATCTTGACATAACACATAAATATTACTGATATTATGTTTTTTTAATTGGCGTTTTATGACTTTTTCAATTTGTTTACCGAAAGCATCAAATACAATACTTTCAATATCAATTTTTAAATCTTTATGGGCTTTTAGGGTAATCATGCAATCGCTTGATTCTAAAGAACCAACTATAATGTTAGGCATTATTTTTTTGGTTTCTTTCAATTAGTGCTAACGTTCTTGCCATATGATTTTTAACAATCATTATGCCTTCATCAGCACCCATTCCTGGTTTTGCAAGACATTGTTTAGCCTCGCAAGCAATTGCGATTGATGTGGTTACTTCTGCACTAATATTCGTTTCATTACAAGTACCACCACTGTATGCGCCCATATTATGTTTACGACAATAAAGTAATGCTTCTATAATATTGTTAACGCCACCTAAATCAGGGGTTTTAACTTGAACCATATGACCTGCTAGATTATCTGTAAAATAGATAACATCTTCAAGGGTATTACACCATTCATCAGCAACAATTTCGACATGAACTTGATCGTCTTCATCAATCATTTCTCGTAGTTTTTTAAGTGCTAACATAGTGCCTTCACGATTACCTTCATCAACTGGACCTTCAATACGTAGTAGAAAAGGTGCAGCTAATAATGATAGTTCTTTAAGATAGTTAAACATTTTTTTATAATTGTAATCAAATATGATTCCGATTGTTCCATATACATCAATATGTAAAATGGGTTCATAGTCTTCACGCATACGTTTTTGTACGATTCTATTTCTTAACCATTTAACATACTCTTTTAATATTTCGCCATCATGACCAAGCTTTGTGTCTATATTATTGATTAAAGCATGTGGCATGACATCGACTTCTTTAATAATCATTTTATCGACATTTGAATAACGCTCATCACCTGATTGTGCAAATAGCGGTACTGCTTCATAAGTCATTTTTTTAATATGATATTCTTTTCTGATAATTTCAGGCATTGTAACACGATTTGCTTTTGCGGTTGCATCAAGTAATGCTTGTGTTATTCCATAACGCATGGCAGTATGAAGACGTTTGTTTTCTATAACAAGTGTATCAAAGTATTCTGCGTTCTTTTTAAATGCCGTTACATCTAGATTAAGAAGTCTAGGTTTAATGTGTTGTTCAAAATAAATTTTTCCTTCACTTGCTAAAAAGAGTGGATCTCTACCACCAGTACCAGAATATTGAACCGCTGCAGCATCACCATGAGCAATTGAACCATCTTCAAGGATTAACATAATAGATAATGATTCTCCAGGTTGCCTAATCGCTGTAAACTTATCAGTGACAGACTCACCTTTATACATAAAACCATCCATTAAAGCACCTTGTTTTATAGCTTTTTGATCGTCAAAATAAAACCCAGTTAGTCCAGGTGAGCAAATTGCATCAATAATTTTCATATTAGGCTTCCTTTCTTTTTTGTGGCTTACCAACAAGAATTCCTTGACTAACTGCATAAACATCATCAATCGTCATTTGGAATGAAACTTCACGGTTTTCTAAAATGGCACGTTCTTTTAACTTATCTTTATGGAACTGTTTTACCTCATCATCAAAAGCTAAATTTCCAAACTCAAGAATTCGGATATTTCCATCCGCATCACGAGCAGGTAATATTTTTCCCGCATTCATTTCACTTGGGGCAAACGGAATGTCAATAAGGCCCATTGCAAATCCTTTAACAGCCCCTTGAGCTAAATCCCCTTTACCTACGTTTAAAATAGCAGTAATCATCGATTTAACTTCTTTTTGAATCATTTCTTTTTCGATTTTTAATTCTTTTGATGAAGGATATCTTTGTTCTTTTAATAGTCTTGTTATGATTTTTGATGCACGCAGTCCTTCTGCGTTAGCTTCCATGGTTGGAACACCTTGAGATTCATGCGGTGATTTAGTGATCATCTTCGTAGCGCCACCTAATGTAGCAACTGTAGAAGCATAAGAAATCAGTCCCATAGACTTAGCTTCATCTTGTGGGAACCCCCCCATCCATTGATGGAATACAGTTGTGACAAATATGTCATGATGCCCAAATATTTTAAGGTAATAATTAGTAAGTTCTTCAAGGGTTTGAAGTGCAGCAACATCTTGTGTTATATTCCCGCCCTGTCCATATCCTACTGTAATATTTTTAACACCTTGCTCCGCTGCTAAAATAGACTCTATTATAGCGACTGTATGAGAAATTGAAGGGGGTACAAGTGTCCCTGTAAGTGGTCCGTAGGGCTCACGGTTAATTTCAATTCCTTGTTCTGCATAATACCCCACTAAACGATCACAATATTGCCAGTAGCGAATGGTGTCTTCTAAACCAATGTTTTTTGCGTAAGGAATATTATAGGATATCCCTCCACCTTCATTAGATGTCCAACCTGCAGCATGAATAATTTCTGTTAGTAATCTTGCATCCGGTGTACCATGTCTAGCTTGTAGAGGACTGTTGACACTATCTAGAACTTTTTTACATCCTTCAACACCGTAGTTTACGGCTGGAAAGCCATTTAAAAGGCTACGACCAACTTTTTCAGATTCTTTAATCCCGTCTTGCGCATTTTGATATCTGTTTTGACGGGTATATGAATCAATGGTAGAAGGGAGAAAATCCGCTTCACCTTTGGTTTCTAAGTATTGAAGTAGTTTAATATGTTCATCAAGTAAAGCAACCCCAGCACGTGGCTGTATCATAGTGATGCCTTGCTCTTTAGCAAGGCGAAGTTTTTTTGCAAAGTTTTTATGATCTGGGATACTTTTTAAAGTTTCAACGGCTTTATCTAAATCCAAAAGTGGTGAAGCACCTGTTTCCCAGTGTCTAAGTATTTGTTCGCGTTTTTTTAAAAATTCTTCCCACGGAATTTTTTTGTTCGTAATCATGCTTGGCCTCCTACTCAAGATGTTCTTTCATTAGTTTAAGTGCTAATCTAGGATATTTTTGACTAAGTAGTCCCATTGCTGATAAGATATACTTTCTATCTATAAGGAAGATAGGATCAGCTGGTCTTAACTCAAGTTTTTTATCTGCTTTATGGTTAACTTCTTTTAATATTTCTTTTGCGTCATCGTTATTTATTAAAACACCACCAGTACCAATAACATACTTAGTATCTGTTAAATCTTTACCTGTTTGATAGTACATATTTCCAAGTGGTGTGTAAACAACTTCAACATGACCGACATGTCTGCTCATTGAAAAGTCACAACAAATTCTAGCTAAGGCTTTATCGAATTCGCGTTCTTCATCAGTATCAGGGAGATAATCTACATTATCATGACGCTTTTTAGCGGCAATTTCAATATCACAATCGTATTGATAATATTGTTTAAACTCGTAAGGTGATACTAAACTTAATAAAGCATTCGCACTATAGCGCATACCTAAATCGCCTTCAACCGTACGTTTTGCGAAAGGTTCTTGGAGTCCTTTAAAGATAACTTCAGATCGTTTTGGAAAGCCTTCTCCAATGGTGTGCACATCAGTAGTTGCGCCACCAACATCGATTACCATTAGTTCTCCATACCCCTCAACATCTTCAAAGCCTTTGGCTAAAAGTTCTGCTGCAAGCAAAACCGCTTCTGGCGTAGGCATTATGATTTCACCTGTTTTTTCTTCAGCTTTTTTAATTCCTTTAGCTTCTATAATTTTAGTAATAAATATTTGTCTAATAATTTTCTTAGCATCTTTTACATCAAGTTGTTTAAGTTTTGGCATAACGTTGTCACAAATATAGTATTCTTGATCTGAATCCTCAAATATTTCTTCGATTTCATCGGCTGCATCTTTATTTCCAGCTACTATGATTGGAACATCAAGCTTAGCGTCTTTTAATTTTTTCGCATTATGGATAATGCATTCTTTATTTCCGCCATCTGTTCCTCCAGCTAAGAGGATAATATCTATATCAGCAGATTTAAGCTGTTTAATTTCTTTACGACTTAAGTGATGACTGAAAACTACGTTTACAAGTGCTCCTGCACCTAAACAAGCGCGTTTAGCAGCCTCAACTGTTAACTCTTCTACTAGTCCTATAGCAGCCATTTTCAAACCACCAGCAGCACTTGAACATGCTGAAACACCCGTGATTTCTGGCATGTCTGAATATGCGGCATGCAGTTTCTCGAGTGCTAAATCAAACCCATCAAGTACATTTGTTTTAACGGTGGTCATTGCTTTAGATGTGCCTATAAGTGTTTCTTTTTCTAAATCAACAACAGTTAACTTAGTGTAGGTAGATCCAAAGTCAACAAGTAGGTGTGCTCCCATTATTCACCCAGATCCTCTCTTAAGTGCCTGACCGCATCTTCAATGTTAGTTCCTGGTGGGTATACACGGTCGAAGCCCATTTTTTTGAATCGTTGTTCGACTTCTTTAAAATCTTGCTTCCCTACAACGATGTTTCCCCCAACGTAAAGCTTAACATTTTCTAATCCCGCTTCTTCACAGTTTTCTCGCATATATTTACAATCAATTTCCCCGTGTCCGTATAATGAAGACACTAAAATTGCTTTTGCATTTGTTTCAATAGCCGCATTAATAAAATCTTCTTGAGAACTTAATACGCCAATATTTACAACATTGTACCCGTTTTCTGTTAATACATGTTCAATGATTTTGTTGCCAACTGCGTGAACGTCAGCGCCGATAACACCAATAACTACAGTTTTCATAAATTCAATCCTTTCAGATGTCTAATAATGACAAAAAGGACAACTTTTTTATGGTTAAAAAATTATCCTTTTAATAGTTTTTTTCGTGAACAAAAACATGTGTCGTTCCCATTTGAAACGGCAATCGTTAAAGACGCACTTGCGATTTTTGTATGTATACGAATCATCGTCTTTACCTCAATGGTTTTGTTTATATTTTTGTAAACGCTTAACACATTTTTTATTATACTCCTATTTATCAAATAATCAAGCGTTTTTATCAAAAACATAAAAACGCTTACAATATTTAATGTTTGCATGCGAATTGGTCATAAAAAAAGCGTGTACAAACACGCTCTTTTGGTGGGGTGAGTATCCCCATAAAATTCTTCAGTTTAATTGATGTTTTTATCGGTTATTTAGCAAATTTATTCTTAAGCCATTTTCAGTTTGAAACGTTGATAATAATCTTCAAATTCTCCACTATATTTAATGAATCTATCGAGGATATATGGCTCGAAATAATCTTTAAACTCAAGTTCTAATAACTCAACTGCTCTTTTATGTGTTAATTCGGTTTTGTAATTTCTAGATTGTCTTAATATTTCATACATTTCAGCAAGCAATATAATTTGTCCTTCTTGACTTCTTTGAATGCGTTTCATACGTTCGGTAAATGATCTGTCAAATGTTTTTTCAAAGTGTGCACGAATGATGTCTTCACTTTTTTGGTTTAACTGAAGACGTTTAATGATAATGCTACCAAGAATTGTTTTTTCTCTAATCACTTGATAATCACGCTCATTTAGGACTTCTTTGCTTTCGTATTCTAAAATGGATAAATCTTTAACGCGATCAACGTGGATTTTTGAATATTCAAATATCTCTGTACATACGTTAGGACTCAGTCCTAAAACATTACCTAGTCGTGAGGCAATCTCTGCAACGCGGTGTGCACTAGATGCATCTTCAACAAGTGAATGCGTATTGAATACGCTTATTACATCAAACACATCGCCAACGACAGCTTTAAAGTCTGTTTCCATGTCACGACGTTTTACAAGTTCTTCTTTACGCTTATCATTCATCATCTCACCAATTGCAACAGATGAATACAAAGCGATATTAAAGATAATTAAGACTAAGGTTCTTAATATAATATCAATGGCAACGTTAGGATTATCTATAAATAAGTAATTGTATAATGCTTCAATTGAGCTTGCTTGTAAATATAAAGGGTGCATGATAACAACATGAATAACGGTCATTAAAACTAATACCCATTTAAACAAAATCCTTAGTAAGTTGGCATCTTGGTAAAGTGCAATTACCACTAACGCGAAATAAATCAAAACATAACCTGCTTGTGTAATAGAAAAGTCGGTTGTATTAAGTGAATCGCCTATGCCTACACGTAGTTTAATGTACACAGCAAAAGATGCAAGTATGATATACACACTTGCGATATACATCGCCATTTGTTGTTTTAAAAGTGTCCTTGGTTGTTCTTTAATAATACTTTTGAGTGTCCTATTGATCGTGAACATGACGATACCAAATCCAAAGATTACAATATAGTTTGGGTTTTGATTTCCAATGAGGGTAAATAGTAAAAACACGATATTCGTAATAATTAAAATGTTTTTGATTACACGGTTTCTACGATATAACACACTGGTTTCATCTAAGATATCTACCCCTGATTCAAAGTTAAAACGATCAGCTGCTTTTTTAAAAAGGCGTTTATAAAATACTCTAAAACGTCTTCTTAAATTTGAAACATCTTTTGGTTTTTTTTCTTTTGGGGTTGAATAGGATTTAACTCTATCTGCAGTACTTTTTAAAAACATGGCAAGTTTATCAAAACGTGTCGTTTTATTTGGATCTACACCTTTACTGACTTTTTCAACATACTCTTTAAGTTCTTTTGGATCTTTGTCAGCTTTCTTAAAAAAATCGTCTAGGTTCTTTTCGTGTTTCGCCATGTACTCACATCCTATAAATCAAAGTCGAGTTTAATTTCCTTATAAGTTGGATCTTTTCTAGCTTCTGTTTCGTTAATTACTTGTGCGACGCGTGTTGAAGCTGCTGCAGCAACGGCACCGACAATATCATCTAAGAAGGTATGACATTTTGGGTTAGCCCCTTTTCCATCCTCATTTAATTTTGCAACGATTAGAGGTTTGTTAACGTCAATATCTCCAAAGTTTGTTTTTCCGATGGTTCCATATAATCCAGCGATTTCTAAACCAAATAGTTCATCGATTCCGAACATTCCTAAGTCTGAATGTAAGATTTCTCTAATGGGTTCTTTGATTAAGTTTTCTTCGGTTAAACGATCAATTTCTGCGCCGAGTTG
Source organism: Liberiplasma polymorphum (assembly GCF_043951795.1). Lineage (NCBI taxonomy): Bacteria > Bacillati > Mycoplasmatota > Mollicutes > Liberiplasmatales > Liberiplasmataceae > Liberiplasma > Liberiplasma polymorphum. Next base: position 42,857 of record NZ_JBIOAG010000005.1, read on the forward strand.
TAAAATGTGAAAGGTATCTCTTAGTGAAAGAATTTTCTCTACTGAGTCAATACACTCTTTCATAGAAATATCATTGCTCCATTTAGATTGTTGCATATGTGCAATCTCTGCGATATCTTTAACGGTTACACCGCGGTCTTTTAAGGTTTGTATATTCATTGCTAACATTTCATCACGATTAAATAGTGAACGCTTTTTCATCAAATACTCTCCTTTTTTATTGATTAATATATAATTATATCACTTTTCACTTTAAATATAAATGCTAAATATCGCTAATTTCCTAGCTTATTCGCCTAATTTTGACCCTACGTTTATAAGTTGACGCCCTGAACCATTCATAAAATCTTTTGCTGACATGGCTTTTTTGCCAGCGAGTTGAACTTCGGTTAAAATTAGCACACCATCGGTACATTTTACGCCAATACCATTATCGAATACCTTAATAACTGTGCCATTTTCATCATCTTTATGATGTTTTATAAAGTTAGAACATTGATGAACTTGTGCTTTAATGACTTTGAGTTTTTGACCTTGAATGAACGTAAATGTGTTTGGTTCTTTATAAAATGCACGGATTTTAGCCTCAAGGCTAAAGACGCTTTCGTTAAAATTTAAAGCTTCTTCTTCAGGTTTTAAATTAAATGCATAAGTGACTAATGATTCATCTTGTTTAATAGGCTCAATGGTTTTATCAAATATTTTAGGTAATGTCTTAAGTAATAAATCTCTTCCTATTAATGCCAATTTATTAAATAAGCTCTCAGCCGTATCTTCTGGTGTGATGGGGATTGCTTCTTGTGCTAGAATTGCCCCTGCATCCATTTTTTTACTCATCATCATAATGGTTATGCCTGTTTCTTTTTCTAAAGCCATAATTGCTCTTTGAATCGGCGCACCACCACGGTATTTTGGTAGTAAACTTGCATGCACATTAACGGCTTTAAAAGGTGGAAAGTTAAGGAGTGTTTCCGGAATAATTTGACCATATGCAGCAGTAATAATAATATCTGGATTTGAATCTAATATAACCTGGTAATCCTTTTTAATTGAAGGGGGTTGAAAGACACTCAGACCCTGACTTAATGCATATGTCTTAACTGGAGGAGGAGAAAGTACGCGTTTTCTTCCTACAGGCATATCAGGTTGCGTTACTACAAGCACAACTTCATAGGTTTTACACAGTGCTTCTAAAATTGGCACGCTAAATGCCGGGGTTCCCATAAATACTATTTTCATACGTATCCTCCTAAAGTAAACTTGGATGATGATCAACTAAAAACCCGTATTTAGATAAATCAATGTTTCTTGCCATTTGATTTATTAAAGGCATTAAGTTTGGTTCATCAAGATATTTGAGTAATATGTGTACACGGTATTTTCCGCTAATTTTACTTATTTTCGGTTTAATTGGTCCGATGATTTTAGTTGACACGCTACATTCTCTTTTAAGAACTTTTAAGTATTCGGTTGCTTTATTAAATGCAGCATTATATTTATCATGAATAATGGTAATGCTTAACAGTTTTTTAAACGGTGGCATTCCTGCATGTTCACGTAGATTAATTTCATGTTGATAAAAATTAGTGTAATCGTGGTTTTGAACGTCTTTTAGTACAGGATGCGTACTGTCATAAGCTTGAATGATGACCTCGCCTTGTTTTTCTCTTCTTCCACTTCTTCCAGCCATTTGTGTTAATAGATTGAAGGTATCTTCTTTCGCATAATAATCAGGAATAAATAAGGACATATCCGCACTTAAAATAGCAACTAAACTAACACGTTCAAAATCTAAGCCTTTAGATATCATTTGAGTCCCAACTAAAAAGTCTCCGTCTTCTTCAAATTGATGTAGTATTTTTTCATGCGCTTGTTTTTGAGTCGTTGTGTCTTTATCCATACGATATATTATTGCCTCTTTAAAATGTTTTTTTAGTGTTTCTTCAACCTTTTCACTTCCGATACCCATATATCTAATGTGTGTACTTCCACAAGAAGGACAAGTATTTGGCATGGGTTTTTCACTACTGCAGTAATGACATTTTAAGTTATTTGTGTATTGGTGATAAGTCAAACTCACATCACATTGATCGCATTCAATGGCTTTACCACAACTTCTGCATAACACAAAGTTCGCGTGACCTCTACGGTTAATAAGCAGTAGGGTTTGTTCGTTTAGTAAGAGGCGTTTTTCCATAGCATCTATCAGTGTGTTTGAGAATATTGATTTATTCCCATTAATAAATTCTTCTTTCATATCCACAATAGTAATGTTTGGTAAAACACTTTTTAAAGCCCGATGTTTTAGTTCTAATAATTCATAGTGACCATTTAATGCATAATAATAACTTTCCACTGATGGGGTTGCAGACCCTAATATTAACGGGGCTTTATGCGTTTTACTTCTTAAATGGGCAATCTCTTTTGCGTGATATCTAGGAGTATCTGTTTGTACATAACTATCACTATGTTCTTCATCCATAATAATAAGGCCGATATTTTTTATTGGAGAAAATACGGCACTTCTTGCACCAATTACAATATGCGCTTCGTTTTTAATGACTTTGCGCCATTCATCGTATTGTTCACCTTGTGTAAGTCTACTATGATAAACCACAACTTGCTCACCAAATCGCGCTTTAAATCTTGCAGTCAGTGCAGGTGTTAAACTAATTTCAGGTACCATGATTAAGACACTTTTTCCGGTTTTAACCATACGAGAAGTAAGTTCTAAATACACTTCGGTTTTTCCGCTTGAGGTAATGCCGTGTAAGAGATATGTAATGGGTTGATTAAAAGTCGTTGTGATACGATTTACTGCTTCAAGTTGTGCTTCATTTAAAGTAACTATTTTATCTTTTAACTCATATAAAGTTTCTTGTTCACGATATTTTTCTTTAGATAAAATCGTGACAACTTTTTTGTCGATTAACGTATTTAATGTTGATAGTGTACTACTTGTATCTTCAAGTAATGTTTGCTTTAACGGCATTTTATGGTGTGATAAATAATCGAGTATTGCCTTTTGCTTTGCGCCTTTAAAGGTTTCATTGTGTTCATTTAAATAAACGTATTCTTCTGATTTTATCCCTGTTTTTTGTTTGACTTTTGTGCGCTGTTCTATGACACCTTCATCAATCATGGTTTTTAAAATTTTGTAACATTTAGGCGGTATAATATCGTAATTAATAATCGGTTTATCAAAAAAAACTTCGAGGGTTTTATCGAGTTTTTGTTTATCTTTCAAAATTAACTGTTTTTGATAAGTCATACGCATGGCATTTGGTAACATGGCATGTAAGTATTCAATACGTGGTGTGGTATATTTATAACTTAATGTTTCAGCTAAGTGCAACATTTCATGATTAAATACTGGTTTAATATCTAATAACCGTTTAATCGGTTTTAAGGTCTTTAGTATAGATGTTTCTTTTAGTTCAATGACAATCCCACTAATCGTTCTTGGTCCAAATGGAATTTCAACCCTTTGCCCAACTTCAATAAGATTGATAAGTTCTTTTGGAACTAAATAGTCAAAGCCCTGATCAACTGCTTGATGGGCAACATCTACATATACAACAGCAATCATGACTTCACTCCTTTGTAATAAGGTTTAACTTTATAAGTGCATTATAAATACCGTCACAATCGTAACGGTCGGTTACACTTGCTGCGCAAGTTTTTATGTAATCTTTACTATTCCCCATCGCAAAACTATTTGGAATATATGATAGCATTTCTTTATCATTATCGCCATCGCCAAAACAAATAGCATTTTCTAATGGTATATTCAAATGGTTGAGTACCATTTCAACCCCGTCTTTTTTACTACGGTCAGTTAAGACCACATCAAATCCATCGCTAAGCCATGGAACTAATTGTAAGTCTTTTAAAGCCTCTTTTAATTCGATAAACTGTTGGTCATTCGCAAATGCCCACATTTGATAAACATCGTGCTTTTTGTAAAAAAATTCATCTTCTATAGGCAGTGGCATACTAGCATCATTAAACATATGAATGGCTTCTTGTGTTAATTGATTGATGCCTTGTTGATGCATTCCAATATAACCATAGACAAGTTCTTGTGCTTTGAAAATGGCTTTTACTTTTAAAATAGACTCTAAGTCTAGTGGGTCTTTATGAATAATAACGTTATCATGTACGATTATTTGTCCATTTATGGTAATATAGATATCAATGAAAGGTTTTACAGATTCAATCACATCAAGCATGTATAAAGCGCGCCCTGTGGCAATACCAATATAAACATCCCCACGTGCATGGAGTTTTTTAATTGCTTCAAGTGTTGATGTTGGTATATTTTTTTTAATTGGGTCATAGATGGTATGATCGATATCAAAAAATACTATTTTATTTGGTTTCATCTGTATCACCTTCAAAAAAATTATAACACATATGCGTTGGTTTATAACGCTAAATAAGATATAATAAACATGATAAAAACGATGTTTTTTAGGAGGACACCATAATGCAACAATCAATTTTGAAAAAAAATGAAGTTGGTGTTTTTGCATTAGGCGGTCTTGGTGAAGTTGGTAAAAATATGTATTGTGTGGAATATCAAAACGAGCTTTTAATTATTGACGCGGGAATTATGTTCCCGGATGAGTATTTACTCGGTATTGATTATGTCATTCCAGATTATACCTATTTACTAGAAAATCAAGATAGAATTAAAGCCTTAATCATCACCCATGGTCATGAAGACCATATTGGTGGGATTCCGTGGCTTTTACGTCATGTAAAAATACCCAAGATTTATGCGAACGGTTTAGCCGTTGGCCTTATTAACAACAAAATGCAAGAACATAAAGGAATTCAATACAATTTATTAGAGTTTTTTGAAAATGATATCATTCGCTATGATCAATTAAGTGTGGGATTTTTTAGAACGAACCACTCGATTCCAGACTCATTTGGCGTAGTAGTTAGAACACCAGAGGGCAACATTGTCCATACTGGTGATTTTAAATTTGATTTTACACCAACTGGTCCTGATGCTGATTATCATAAAATGGCTAAATTAGGTCAAAAAGGTACGTTATTATTGTTAAGTGATTCAACAAATGCTGAACTTGATACGTTTACAAAAAGTGAACAAACCGTAAGTGAAAATATAAAAGATATATTCACTAAAATTGAAGGCCGCGTGGTTGTAGCAACATTTGCATCAAACATTCACCGTGTCCAACAAATTGTTGAAGCTAGTATTGCGACAAATCGTAAAATTGCAATATTTGGACGCAGTATGGAAAGAACGGTTGAAGTTGGTCAGTCGATGGATTATATCCGTGCACCTCATGGAACATTTGTAGGGGCTCGCGCATTAAGACATTTTGCGGCTAATGAAATTACCATTTTATGTACGGGTTCTCAAGGTGAACCATTTGCAGCGTTATCACGCATTGCAAACGGGTCTCATCGTGATATTAAAATCCAACCAGGTGATACGGTTATCTTCTCATCTAGTCCGATTCCAGGAAACCAAACCAGTGTATCTAAAACTATTAATCAACTCTTTAAACGCGAAGCAAACGTCATCACCCATTCACCACTAACTGATACGCATACTTCTGGTCACGCCGGAAATGAAGAGTTAAAGCTTATGCTAAAACTCATTAAACCTAAGTTTTTCATGCCAATTCATGGGGAATATCGCATGTTAAAAATCCATGCTGAAACTGGTATTGCTTGTGGGGTTGAGCGTGGGAATGAGTTTGTGATGGATAATGGCGATGTCTTAGCGATAACAAGTGATACTGCACGTATTGCTGGTAAAGTCCAAGCAGCCAATATTTATATAGATGGTAAAGGGATTGGCGATGTAGGAAATGTTGTATTAAGAGATCGTAAAGTCTTAAGTGAAGATGGTCTACTTAGTGCGATTGTAACTATTGATGAACACCGTAAAACACCAATGGGTAAACCTGTTATTATGTCACGTGGTTTTGTCTATATGAGAGATCACTCGGCATTAACAAATGAAATTAGTAATATGGTCCATGATTTAGTAGTAAGTAAGATTCAAAGTCAAAAAGGTGTGAACGTATCACAACTAAAACGTGATATAACTAAACTTTTAAATGATTATATTTTTACTAAAACTGAACGTAGCCCAATGATTTTACCTGTAATTAAATTAGTGTAAACAAAAACCTCGGTTAAATTAACCGAGGCTTTTTTTTAGGAAAAATATTGATTCATTCTCTACTTTTTAGACTAAAGCACTTCTATATTAAGTTTTACATTATTATAATGTTGGCTATCAATTTGAATCGTTGCCTTACCATTTTTTTTCGTTTTTACCCAAAATGTTTGAATACCACCTTGTAGGGCAATCGTTTTTGGGCCGATGATTTCAAGCTGTTCACTAACTTTAAGTTCAATGACTTCATTAGCATAAAAAGCACGTTCACCTAATGCGTTTTTTAGTTCTACTGTAATTTTGGCTACATCATAGGTTTTTTCAATTTTTAAGGTGTTCGTATTTACACTACTGACGATGCTATATTCATCGTTATAGCCTTTTAATTCTGTGCAAACAATTTGGTCATCCTTAATCCCTTCAAAACGGTAAACTTTAGCTGCCTCACCCCAACCGCCAATATAGCGTGTATATAAACGGACAGCATCTTCAAACTTAAGTTTATATTTAAACAGTATATACGCCATCTGAAGTTTATGGTAAAGACTCATTTTCAACCCGTTTTCAAGTGTTTTTAATAAGATGTTTTTAATTCGTGTTGCATCACGGGTATTAAAAGCTTCATTATCATGAATTTGATTACCGATAAAATCTTTTATTACAATCGGTGGATGTGGGAGATTTTTATAAGGTGAATCTTCCTTTGTGAAAGTGCCTAAATAGACATCGTTTTTATAAACTTTGACGGCCTCTAGATTTGTTGCAACAATCACTTCTTTTAACTCACTATTAGGTAATTCTCCAATATGCACCATAGATAATACTTTCATGTAATTAGCCTCACCCTGTGAAGCATATACACTCGCCGCATATTTTTCATTACGATTAAAATCTAGCACGCCATGATAACAAATATGATCATTACTTCCAAAATCTTTATGGGTATTATAATCATGCATACACCAACCAATGGCACCCATCAATCCTTTCATTTTATAAGCATCATTAAGTACTTTAAAATGACGCTTTGCATGATTGATGCGTTTAGTTTCATCATCAAATGATTTGGTAGGATACATGTGTCCGTTATATTCTGTAATTAAATAAGGATTTTCTTTTTTTGTCATTTTCTTCTTCTTACTTAATCCTTCATTGTCGCCACGGTGGTAAAAATCATTAACAGTATAGATATCTTCAAGCAACTCACTATGCCCAAAATATCTTACACCGCCAGTTATTCTAGACGGATCAATGTTTTTAACTAAGTCACGTGTTTTAGCATAGAAAGTGTGATCGTCGGTCGATTCATTAATACGTGTGCCTATCATGACGATACTTGGATGATTATAATCTGTCATTACTAGACTTTCTAAATCTTTAAGTGCTTGTTTTTTCCAAGCTTCATCGCCGATATGTTGCCACCCTGGTAGTTCTGTAAAAACCATGATACCAAGTTCATCACAACGGTCTAAAAAATGTTTACTTGGCGGGTAGTGTGAACTACGAACAATATTAACCCCTAGTGTATATTTTAATATCTCAACATCATCATATTGGGCACGTTTTGGCATAGCATAACCCACATGAGGGTAATCTTGATGACGGTTCAATCCTCTTAAAAAGATTGGTTTATCGTTTAAGTAAAAAGCATCTTTAGTAACACGAAGCGTTCTTAATCCAAATCGTGTTTCATGCACACAATGGTTATCTACATATGTTTTTAATGTATAGAGTTTTGGATTATCAACATGCCATAGTGTAAGGTCATGATTTTCTGTTATTTTGACTGGATACTTTAACTGTTCATTAATTTCAAAAGTTTTAATGACTTTACCTTCGTCCAATATTTCAAAGCCTATGGTGTGGTTATCTTCTGTTAGCGCATTTGGATAAAGTTTTATATGTAAGGCACTTTTATCACCATGAACATGAACGGTGTTAATGGTATCTGTTGGGGTTTCTAAAAGAGTAACTTCTCGGTAAATACCCCCAAAAGTTAAATAATCAACCACATGGCCAAATGGCGGAAGGGTCGGATTTTCTTTTGCATCTACTTCTACATATAAGCTATTTTCCCCGTCAACTGAATCATTAGTGATTTCTACTGTAAATGTGTTGTACCCACCTTTATGGGATAGGATTAATTCTTTGTTTAAATAGACCTTTGCGGTGTGCATCACGCCTTCAAAGACGATAAAGTACCTTCTTTGAGGAATTTTCTCTAGTTTAAACGCTTTTTGATAGCTGCTCTTAAACTGATAGCTTGTTTCATCAAAGTAGTTTGTAGGTAACACCTTGTGCGTGTGAGGGATATGAATGATTTCTCCTTCAAAGCCTAAGTAATCTTTTTGATCTGCAGGATATTTAAATGTCCAATCAAAGTTCAAGGGCATCTTCATCATAGTTGCCACGCTCCCTTAATTCTTCTACGATTTTTTCGTAGGTTGCTTCGTTTAAAATATGTTTTTTATTAAAAATATACAGTGATATTAATAGCCCAATAACTGGGAGTACAAACATTAAAATGCGCATGCCATAAATCGTAATTAATCGTTGTGGTTGATGGATATCATCAATCGATGGAATAAAGGCAAATATTTCTAACCCTAAACCAATGACGCCTAAACTAAGTCCCATCGCAAGTTTTACTATAAAGGTTTGAACACTAAAAGCAATGGCTTCACTGCGTTCACCTAGTTTATGTTCACCGTATTCAACAGTATCGGATAGTAAAACTGTTTGAAGGACCATTTGTAGGCCTTGTCCAAAAAAGATTAAAGCCCCAATTGCAAAGACTAGTATAATAATATTATTTAAAATAAATGCATTAGCTAGCAACATGATAAATCCAATCATTTGTAAGATGATTGAAACATTAAAAATTTGTTTACGTTTAAACTTCATTTTAAACAAAGGAAAACATAATGACCCAATGACTTGTAAAACACCGCCTATAGCAATGAAAACAAAGTATAAATCTTGATTTCCAATATCATAAATAATAAAATATACAGCCATTCCGCTGGTTGTAAATAACACAAAATTAGCAATTAAAATAACTATCATTACAACGAGTAACTGATCATTTTCTTTTAAAAGTTCAAACATGCGTTTTAGTGTGGTTTTTTGTTCGTTTTTTGGAACGACGGTTTCTTTTACTGTAAATACAAGCAATAACTCACTAAAGAAAAATACAAGTGAGACGATGATACTTAAATAAAATAATCCATTAATTTGAGCAGTAGGCGTTGACCCTCCACCTAAAAATGATGCTAGATTTAAGTAGCCTGCTGCAATAATAAAATACCCTATACTTGTAAAGAACCTGGTTAAAACGGTTATGGTTTCGCGGTCTTTTTGTGATTGGGTAAGCGCTGGGATCATTGACCAAAAGGGAATATCCATTAAGGTATAGGTCATGCCCCATAATGTATACATGACTGTAATGTATATATACATTCTTAATGTATCTACCCCTAAGTTAGGATTTAAAAATACGAATACTAAAATAATCGCATTTAAGAATGAACCAATTAATATCCATGGTCTAAATTTTCCCATTTTAGTATGGGTATTTGAAACAATTCCGCCCATGATAGGATCATTAACCGCATCCCAAACACGGACTAACATCATCATGGTTCCTACAAACAAAGGACTGATTCCGATTAAAGCTGTAAAATAAAACATCATGACTGTACTCATGGCAAACATGGCATCTTTACCTAGTCCACCAAATGCAAAAATAAATTTAGAACGTTTACTCACCGTTTCCATACGGCACCTCTTCTATTAAATATAGTCTTGAACTAAAATCAAGCATTAATCGTGCTTTTTCGTGATACCCAGTCCCGGTTAAACGGTGAGGTAAAACAAGCCCTTTATGCATTAGATTCCTTCCTGATTCATAAGTTTCAAATGGTTCTACTTCTAGTAAATATCTATTTGCAAGAAAATTGAAAATACTTTTATTAGCATCTAGTTTTATCGGCATTGCATGTTTAATTAAATCACCAAATCGTTTTAGATTTTCGTATTGCTTACGCATGGTAACATGGTAGTTTTTGGTGTCGTCAAGCCCTGTTAACTTAAATGATTGAAAAGGTGGATTAGGGGTTGTGAGACCTTGAAAAACACCAAATATCGCTTTACTTTTTGTTTCATCAACAACTAAGAATCTTATGTCATTTTCATTTTTACTTAAATCGTAAAATGTCCCATATTGCAATACATGTCTATGTGTTTTATAAAAAGCAATTTGCTTTTTAATAATTTTTTTACTAAACGGTGTTAAGGTTTTAGGATCTAGTTCATATCCTAGTAAGCCAAATGCAGCGACATTAAATCTTGTTTCAAGTGGCATATGCCTAATGGTTTGATGCGCAATATCCGCATTAACATGATTAGACACCGTTGATAATGGATAACCTAAATAAGTTCCCGATTGAATTTTTAATCGCTCATAGGCATCGGTATTATCGCTTGTCCACGCTTGAGGCATATAGTAATGCATGCCTAAATCAAAACGATTGCCACCGCTTGCACAAGATTCGAATAAAATAGATGGATGTTTTTCTTTTAATCTTGTAAGCAACTGATAAAGGCCTAACGTATATAAATGAACGAGTTTTCCCTGATGATTCTTTGTTAAGTAATTACTATAAAGATCACTAAAATTACGGTTCATATCCCATTTTACATAATCAACATTCGTCTTTGAAAATAACGTATCTAAGGTATGAAATAAGTAATCAACAACTTCAGGATTGCTTAAATCAAGTATGAGTTGATTACGTCCTAATGCAGGTTTGATTAAGGGGTGTTTTATGGCCCAATCTTCGTGACTTCTATATAACAAACTATCCGGATTGACCATTTCTGGTTCAACCCATAGGCCAAATAGTAAGCCTTGTTTTTTTATGGCATTTGAAAAATGTGCTAACCCTTTTTTAAATTTTCTCGGGTGTTCTACCCAATCGCCAAGGGATGATGTGTCATCATCACGTTTTCCAAACCATCCGTCATCTAAGACGAATCCTTCAATCCCGAGTTTTTTTGCTTGCTTGGCGAGGGCTAAGAGCTTTTTTTCATTAAAGTCAAAATAGGTTGCTTCCCAGTTATTAATAAGTATTGGACGGTCTTGTTTATTGTTAGAAATACAGGCTTCAATAAATTGGTGCATATTTTTTTGAACACCGCTAATCCCATCAGGTGAATAAATTGCGACCGCTTCTGGGGTAATAAAATGTTCACCTAAGGCTAGTGCCCATTTAAAGTCAAAACTGTTAATGCCCATGTTTACGCGTAACAAGTCATGGGGTGATACCTCAATATTCGCTTCAAAATTGCCTGAATATATAAGATTAAAGCCGTACACATCGCCAGCAAACTTTGTGGCATCAAGGTGCTTTAACATGAAAAATGGGTTATGATCACTTGAAGATACACCTTTTTTACTATCAATCTTAACGATGCCATAATCAAGCTTACGCTCATGTTGGTGGCGTTCTTTAATCCAAGCCCCATCTAATGTAATTAGTGAATATTCTTTCGACTTAAAATCAAAATTAGCACTTAACATTTTATCTAAAGTTAGTGGGGTTTTTTCATGGTTAAAAAGTTCAATATTTCTAACCACTACATTGAACTTTGGATAAACCGTATAATTGAGTTTCAATTCGATATTGTAAGTCACTTCTTTTAAGGTTATTTGTAAGGTCTCTTTTTTTCTTGCTTGCGGTAAATCTTTAAACGATAAATCCTCAATAATTTCATAAGTACTATAAATAAAGTCTAAACTTCTGTACCCATCATTAGTTTCAATATGAATGGTCGGTTCTTTATAATCTCCTTTTCCATAGGTCGCAAGTTCAAGTGGCGTGATATTTAAATTAATTGGTTTATCAAGTTTTGCATAGGTTGTTGAACTACCTAGTTCTAAAAAAGGTGATTGATCAAAATCAGCTAGATTGATGGATTCATCTAGTTTTGCTCCAAAGTGCAACTGTAATAAATGCTTACTAGGTCCGATTCCAATTACATAAGATGCCTTATCCATCCTAAGATGAAACAACTGTTTGGATTCATCAAAATATATCATAGTGCCCTCCTAAAAAACTTTATAACTAGTTTTTTGAATATGTTTGGTTTTTGCTTTATGAATGCTCCTTGGAAATTTCATAAAATTAATATCATTTGGATAATGTTGTGTTTCTAAACACACTGCAAGATGGGGATAATCTTTAATCCCATTTTCTAGTGGGCGATCAGTTAAAAAGTTATTCGTATAAACAACTAAAGTATCTTGGTTGGTTTGAATCACTAAACTACGTTTACTTTTTGAATCATGTAAAGTGATGGTTTTGTTATCTAGTAAAAAAGGATGATCCAAACCTAATTGAGGGGTTTTTTTGAGTGGAATTATAGCGTCTTTTAACCGCTTAGGTTTTCTAAAATCAAACGGTGTATGGGAAACGCCTTTTAATGATTTAGTGATGAATTTTTCATCTAAATCGCCGTATAGATGGGCTGTGATTTTTAAGGTGTGATTTAGTACATCTTCTTTCAAATTTCCACTTAAATTAAAATAAGTATGGTTTGTGAAGTTCGTTACTGTATCATGATTTGAGTATGTTTCATACGTTTGGTAAAGCGTGTTCCCTTTAATTTCAAAGATAATCTTAATATCTAGATCTCCTGGAAACAAACTATCTTTTTGCTGCTTTTTTGAGGTGAAGATAATGGTATTATCATTTTGAATTAACACATCATACATGATGTTTTGAAGATTACTTTTACCGCTATGTAAATTGGCGTGGTCTAAAAAGTTTTTATCTAAAATAAATGTTTTTTCATTTATTTTTAGTTGTGCAGGATAAATACGCCCTGCATATGGGCCTACATGTGCGCCTAAATGTTTGGGATTATCAAGGTAATCAGCTTCATTTTGGTAACTCATGACAATGTTTTCAAAAACACCGTTTTTATTTGGCGTTAACCATTTAATTATGGAGGCCCCATGACTTGAAAAGGTGATTTCTTGATAAGCATTTTTGTAGGTGTAATAGGCATATGGCGTTTCTTTGGATAGTTTATTTATTTTGGTAAACATGCTAACAAATCCTTTACAAATTGATTGAAGTGTTTGAGTCCAGTTTCTGTTTGTTTAAATACGCCACAGTCTTCTAGACCTTCAATAAACTCTTTTGCGACATTTTCTTCAATAAATCTGTCGATGTGTGATGGGTTAAAGGTTAATTTCTTTAATGTTTCTATCCAATCTTTATAAGGGGTAATATTATCAAATGTAGTCTTTTCTTTTAACAGTATCGCTTTGATTTCTTGTAAGTCTTCATCTAAACGTCCTGGTAAGATAGCAAGGCCCATAACTTCAATTAAGCCAATGTTTTCCTTTTTAATATGATGGTGACTTTGATGGGGATGAAAAATGCCATCAGGGAAATCATCACTTGTGCGGTTATTTCTTAAGGCAATATCAATGATATAGTGGCCTTGTTGTTTTCTAGCTATAGGGGTAATTGCGTTATGGGGTGTTTCATTTGTATAAGCTTGAATGCCTTGTGCGCTGTTTTCATAAGCTAACCAAGTCGCTCTTAAATGTTCTGCATGTTTTATAAGCATTGCTTTGTCTGGGCTAGTTAATCTAATTACACTTAGTGGCCATTTTAAAAGTTCGTATTTAACGTTTTCTTCTTGATAGGTATTTAATATGGCTGCATGATAAATAGGAAAATCGGCATTCCCACCTTGATAGTGTTCGTGATTTAAAATAGAACCGCCTACTATCGGTAAGCCAGCATTTGATCCCATAAAATAATGTGGCATTAAATCAATAAAATCTAGAAGACGTTTAAAGGTTTTTATACTGATTTCCATTGGTATATGGTCTTCATGCAATAAAATGGCATGTTCATTATAATAAACATACGGTGAATATTGTAAGTAGAAAGGTTCTTCGTTAATGGCTAATTTAATCACGCGATGATTGCTTCTTGCGGGATGGTTTAAAGAACCATAATAGCCAACATTTTCCTTACAAAGTAAACAATCTGGATAGTTGGTTTTTTCTTCTTTTAATGCTAGGGCGATTGCTTTAGGGTCTTTTTCAGGTTTTGATAAGTTAATGGTGATGTCAATGCCTCCATAAACAGAAGAAACCGTAAAGGCTTTATTTTTAGCAATACGGGCAGTTTTAATATAATTGCTAGCGATGCTTTTACGGTAAAAATCTTTGGTTGCTAGAATGGGATTATCTTTAAGGAGTGCCATAAAATGCACTTGATAATCGCTTGGTTTTGATGTGAAAATATCCATAATCAAACTTTCAATAAGATCGCGTTCGATTATAGAATTACTTTGAATCAGTTTGTTTTTATAAGCTAAATCTAAAAGTGGTGACAGGATTTCATCTATGGGTTTATTGGTAGCCTCGGTTTTTGTGTACCCTGTTGGCTTAATATGAAGTAAATGGGTTAAGCGGTTGTAAACATAACTCGTATCAATTTCTTCTATTAGTTTATGTCTAATGGCATAGGTAATCAGTTCGTTTATGGCCTGCATGATATCATTCCTTTACGCTTTATTTTTGAAGTATTTATACGCTGATTCAATCATAGTTTCAAGGGTTTTTGTCGGTTGCCATGCTAATAAGTCATACGCTAATTGGTTACTAGCAATAAGTTTTGCAGGATCACCTGCACGACGGGGTTCAATCGTATAAGGTACTTTTATCCCCGTAATTCTTTCTGTTGCTAGGATCACTTCTAATACACTATAACCTGAAGAAGATCCTAGGTTAATGATTTCATTTTTTTTATGTTTGGTTAAATAGTCTAATGCTTTAATATGGGCATCCACTAAATCTTCAACGTGGATATAATCTCTAATTGGGGTACCATCAGGGGTTGGGTAATCATTGCCAAACACTTTTAAAGGCGCACCCTTATGTAACACACTTTTGATGACGTTAGGAATTAGATGGGTTTCAGGATTATGATTTTCACCGATAGATCCGTCATAATAAGCCCCAGCAACGTTAAAATATCTTAAGGTAATATAGTTAAGTGGTGTGGTCTTGCTAAACCATTTAAGCATTTTTTCGATGGCAAGTTTGGTTTCTCCGTATGGATTTTCTGGGGTTTCTTCCATGGTTTCTGTAATGGGTTGAACTTCTTTGGTTCCATAGACCGCAGCGGTTGATGAGAATATGAGTTTATGGACGTGTGCAGTCGCCATCGCCTCTAATAAGGCGCGGGTACCTTCAACATTATTTTGGTAATATTTGAGTGGCTTTTCTACACTTTCACCCACAAGACTAAATGCCGCAAAATGCATAACCGCTTCTACTTGTTCTTTTTTAAACACCTCAACAAGGGCTGATTCATCATGGGTTGCTATTTGATAAAAAGGCACCTCACTTGGAATCGCATACTGAAAACCGGTTGATAAATTATCGACAACGATAACGTGATGGTTTTGGGCTAGTAGCATTTTCACAGCGTGTGAACCAATATAACCAGCTCCACCAGTAACACATATATTCATTTTAAAAATCTCCTTCTAGTTTTCTAACACCATCTGATGCATCTGATGCAATGATATCGAGTTCTTTTTTAAAGAGTTTGTAATACGCTTCTTTTAACGCGTCAAAGTTTTTAGGGAGTTTATCATTTTCATATAACGCAATCATCGTACCACCAAATCCCGCACCGGTCATTCTAGCCCCAAGTGCGCCTTGGGATATGTGATAATCGACAAGGTAATCTAGTTCTTCACAAGATACTTCGAATAAGTATTTAAGTGATTCATGGGATTGATTCATAAAATCACCAAACATTTTAATATCATTGAATTCTAAGGCATCTCTTGCTTGGATTGTACGGTGATTTTCGAAAACAACATGTTCAACGCGTTTAATGGTACTTGGATCGTTTAAGGTGTCTTTTAATTTACAAAATGAGGTGATATCTAAATCACAAAGTTCTTTTATCGGTCTTAAACGTAAAAAGTGCTTTCTCCCAACTTCTACGGCTTGAGCACGTTCGTTGTATTTTGAATCCACTAAGTTTCTTAAACGATTCGTATTCATTAAAACCAGTGTATGGTCTTTTAGTTTAAATGGTACATATTCATGGGTTAAGTTTTTAGTGTCTAAGAAAATGGCATGATCTTTTTTACCAAATGCGATGGCATACTGATCCATTATCCCACTAGATAACCCCATGTATGAGTTTTCTACATATTTTGCGTATTTTACAAGTTTAAGTAACTCAATATCGAGGGTATTTTCTTGTTCTAATATTTTACCAATTAATAGTTCAATTGAAGCACTAGATGATAGTCCTGCACTGGTAGGTAGGTCTCCATAAATATAAATGTTAAGCCCTTGGCTTACATCGTGTTTTTCCCATTTTAGTTTGTAGATCATCCCTTTTATATAATTTAAGTAAGATGCATCAGGATGATAATCAAGGTGATCTAAATCGGTAGATAGTATCCCTAAGTCTTTAAAGTTTTCTGAAAATATTTTAAATGTCTTATCCTCTCTTTTAGAGACACTTGCATATGTTCCAACTGTTAATGCCATAGGTAAAACGTGGCCACCACTATAATCTACATGTTCTCCGATTAAATTGACACGTCCTGGTGAAAAATAAAACGATGTTGCTTCTTGATTAAAAATCTCAAGATGACCCTTCATAAGTTTTTCTTTCATCAATATTCCTCCCTTTTATGCCGATTGGCGAATAATAAGTTTAGTTGGTATTATTTTTTTAATAGGTAACTTATTTGGATAGTTTAAGCGTTGAATTAATGATTGTAAAGCTTCTTCACCCATGGCTTCTGTGTATACTTTAAGTGTCGTAAGTGAAGGATGGGTATAAGCAGCTTGAGCAATATCGTTAAACCCTATAATCGCGATATCTTTTGGTACATTTAAGCCTTTTTCATGAACGGCTTTTAAAGCCCCGATTGCGATTGTATCACTGGCACAAAAGTAAGCGGATGCTGGAGTGTCTTCTAAGGCTTTTTTCATTAGTTCATAGCCACTTTTAATAGAAAACTGATCAATATGGAAGTGACGCGGATTAAGAAGATTACGTTCTAGTAAATATTGTCTTGTGTAACGCTCACGGTGTTCACCCAATATTTTTTCTTTTTCTTCACTTTCAACGCCACCAATAAATCCTATTTCATTATGGTTTTTACTAACTAAGTAATCAAGGACGATTTGGACGCTTTTTTGATAATCAATCATGACACTATCGTAGACTTGTGGGTTAAATGAACAATCTACGAATACAATGTGATTAGATACTTTTTTTAATGTATTTTCTTCTTGCTTATTAAAACGACCAATACAAATTAACCCGTCAACGCCTTCTAATTTAGTTACATCATATTTACCATTTTCTTTATACACTGTCATGATAAATATATGTTCACGTTCTGCAAGGCGTTCAATGCCGTGCCTTATTTCCATAAAATATGGATCGCTTAGTTCATCGTGCTTTTTCATCCATATGACGACGCCGACTAAACGTTTTTTGATTTTTTGTGACTTACTTTGGTAGTTTATTGACTTAGCGTATTGTAAAATGGCTTCTTTAGTTTTTGGGCTTACACTTAATGTTTCATCCTGGTTTAAGACCCTTGAAACTGTTGTTATTGAGACATTAAGTTTGCTTGCAATGTCTTTCAATGTCGCCATAACACACCTCTTTTCAGTAAAATTATATCTTCATTTTACTACTTTATATAGGCTATTTCAAGGTTAAATATAATAAAAAAAAAGTAAAATTATAGTAAAATTTTACTTCATTCTTTTAGTGGCTTTATTTCAACCGATTCTGTTCCGTTTAAAACAGCTTTGAATCCATTAAATATTTTACGTGTCATCATAGCATCTTCTAATGCATCATGGCGTTGGCTATCAATAGTGTATCCATAAAGTTTATAAGCATTTGCTAAACCCAAATCATTTTTTAAGCTATATACATTTTTATGCAGTTGTAATAAGTTTACAAATCGCGTGTGTTTATGCAAACTTTCTACTTTGTTTATCTCGTAAGCATCTTTTAATGCGAGGTGATCGTTTTTACCCCAAACAATAATCGCAGGTTGATGGTGTTTTATGATTTTTTTAAAATGGTTATAAAACACATTAAAAGAAACCCCTTGGTCCACATCCTCTTGTTTTAAATCTAAAAATTTAAGGGTACGTTTGGTTAGAGTCGGGTGAAGGGTTGGTTTAACAAAACACATATATTTTTCAATGACTTCATCGTTTTCGTTTGTCAAAACGTAACCAACTTGAATAATTTCTTGTATGAAATCTTTATCGACTTTATAAGGATGCATGGCCATTTCAAGATCTAAAAACATCTTATTTTTCAGTGAATTAATAAATTTTTGTGTGTCTTTTGATAAAACTTCTTGGCTATATAAAGTATATACCATGCGCGAGGTTTGGGTTGAAATTTTTATAATATCAACAGCTGTATATTTATGTATCTTTTTATTTGGTTGACGAATCTTTACAGTCAGTGAGATACGGTTATTGAAATTAAAATATTTCATATAACGCGCAAACATCGCACGTTGAAAATAGACATACTTTTGATCTTTTCTTGTTTGAATGACAATGATTCTGTTTTCTTCATCAATGGCTAATATTTTACCGTGTGTTTGTATTTGCATAAATATCACCTAGTCTTCTTTCTTTAATGCTAATTGAATGGCTTCGATTGTTTTTTTAGGAATGCCTAAGGCTTTAAAATCTTCAAATGTTGCTTGTTTCATATTTTGAATGGTTTTAAAATGTTTGAGTAGTTTCTTTTTAGTGGTTTCGCCTACACCATCAATATTATCTAGTATGGTTGAATAAATGCCTTTAGAGCGAAGATTTTTATGGAAATTTATGGCAAAACGATGGGCTTCTTCTTGGATGAATGATAACAAGTGAAACAACTTTGATTGGGGTGAGAGTTCTATTTCGGTGTCTGAGGCATCAATTAAATGATGTGTTTTGTGGTTGCTTGATTTAACAAGTCCAGCAATTGGAATATTAAGGTTTAATTCTTTAATGACTTGTTTGGCTGTATTTAACTGATGAATGCCTCCATCAACAATAATTAAGTCTGGTTGTTTTAATGAATCATATAAAACGCGTTGATAGCGTCTATACAGTACTTCTTTCATTTGCTGAGTATCCCCAGACTGAATGTTACTTGTTTCTAGTTTATATTTTCTATAATCATTTTTTGACGGTTGTGCATTTTTAAATACGACCATACTACTCACTGGATAACTTCCAAAAAGATGAGAGTTATCGAAGGCTTCAATATGGTATGGGGTTGGAATATTTAATAATTCTGCAAGCTCATCTAATGCACCAAACGTTTTTTCCATTTGACGTTTAATGATTTGAGTTTGTTCACTTAGTGATTGCTTTGCATTGACAAGTGCTAAATCCAGCAATTGTTTTTTTGGACCTCTAACAGGTGTAATAACCTGGGTATCAAATAAATCTTCTAATGTTTTAAGTAACGAATTTTCATTCGTTAATATTTCTTTTGGAATAGGATAGGCTTGATAAAACTGAATTAAGTAATCTAGAACCGATTGATCTTTTTCTAAGTAATAAGGCATGAGTTTTTTATCACGGGCACTAATTTTACCATTTCTTATAAAGAAAGTATCAAGGGCTACATGTTCATCATCTGTGGCAACCGCGATGATATCTCTATCTTTCAAATCGCTTAGGTTAACGACTTGTTTACTGGTTGTGGTTTGAATGGCTTCGATGGTGTTTTTATATTCCATTGCGCGTTCAAACTCAAGGTTTTCACTCGCTTCATACATTTGTTTTTCTAATGACTTGATTGTTTTTTGAATATCGCCTTTTAAGAAGTTACTGATTTCTTTTTCAATAGATTTATATGTTTCTTTTTCCACTTTATTGATGCAAGGCGCTAAACATTGTCCTAAATGATAGTATAGGCATGGTTCTTTTGGAAGTTTGTGGCATTTTCTAAGGGGATAAAGTTTATTTAAAAGTTTTAATGTATCACGTGCTGCTTTAACATTTGGATAAGGACCAAATAGGTTTTTGTTTGTTTTATTCATTGGTCTAGTGACGACTAGTTTAGGATGACGCTCATTAGTGATTTCAATATAAGGATATGATTTATCATCCGTGAGTAAGATATTATACCTTGGTTGATATTTTTTAATGAGATCAATTTCTAAAATAAGCGCTTCAAGTTCTGTGTTGGTAACTATATAATCAAATGATTCAATGGCTTGAATCATTTTAGTTGTTTTATAATCGTGTGAGCCTGTAAAATAGGTTGTTAGTCTATTTTTAAGATTTTTAGCTTTACCAACGTAAATGATATTGCCATAAGTATCTTTCATCTGATAAGAGCCCGGTTTTGAAGGGACAAGTTTTAGTTGTTCTTTTATCATAGACATCCTCCTATTTAAACTATAACTATTATAGCATTTTTTAGCATCTCATGAAAAGAAATGAAAAAGATGTCGGAAATTCCGACATCTTACTTATTTATCGTCTTTAATAACTTTTTTAAGTCCTGATTCTATACGATTTCCATAATCTAATGATTCATCGTATTTGAAAATTAGTTCAGGCATTTTTCGCATTTGAACTTTTTTACCAAGTGCAGAGCGAATGAATGATTTTGAACGATCAAGCGCTTTGATAACCGCTTCTTTTTTACCTTTATCTAAGTTTGTGTAATAAATTGTTAAGTAAGATAAATCATTCGTAAGTTTGACGGCTGTAATTGTAATAAACTCTACAGCTGGATCTTTAACTTCTGTTCTTAATATTTCAGTTAACGAGCGCGTAATATTTGATTCTAATCTAGCGTGTTTTGACATTAACGTGAAACCTCCTTCATGATTGAAGCCTCAATAAGATCGCCTTCTTTGATATCATTGAATCTTTCTATCATTATACCACATTCAAAGCCTGAACGCACTTCCTTCACGTCGTCTTTGAATCTTTTAAGACTTGCAAGGTTTCCTTCGTATACGACAATACCATCTCTTAAGACGCGTACTAAAGCATCTCTTTTTATGTAACCATCTGTTACAAAACACCCCGCAATGGTCCCAACACGGGAGACTTTAAATGTTTCTCTTACTTCTGCTTGGCCTGTAACGATTTCTTTAAACTCAGGGTCTAGTAACCCTTTCATCGCAAGTTCTATTTCTTCTAGTGCTTTATAAATAATATTGTATAAACGAATTTCAATGCCTTTTTCAGCAGCCATATCACGAACAGCGGCTGCAGGACGAACATTAAATCCTAATATTATTGCATGGGATGCTAATGCTAAGGTTACATCTGTTTCAGTAATGGTTCCAACGCTAGAACGAATAATTTCAATTTTTGCGCCTTCAACATTTATATTTTCAAGGGATGATTTTAATGCTTCGATTGAACCATGTGTATCACCTTTTACAACTAAACGTAACTCTTTGGTGTCACCTTCTTGTGCGTTTGCGAACATTTCATCTAAGCTCATTGCTTTAGAAACACCACGTTCTTCTTGCCAAGTACGGTGTGTACGAGATTCAGAAATTTGACGGGCTTCTTTTTCATCACTAAATACCATAAATGCATCACCTGCTTGAGGGACATCATTTAATCCGGTGATTTCAACTGCCATACTTGGTAAGGCTTGATCGAGTTTTTCACCTAAATCATTGGTCATCATACGCACACGTCCGTGTGTGTCACCAACAACGATAATATCGCCTGATTTTAGTGTACCGTTTTGAACGAGTAAGGTTGCGATTGGTCCGCGCCCTTTGTCTATTTTAGATTCAATAACAGTTCCTGATGCTAAACGGTTTGGATTGGCTTTAAATTCTTTAATCTCCGCAGTTAGTAAAATCATTTCAATGAGTTCACTAACTCCTTCACCTTTTAATGCAGACATTTCAACAAAAACTGTGTCTCCACCCCAGTCCTCAGCAAGTAAACCAAATTCTGTAAGTTCTTGTTTGACACGTTCAGGGTTAGCGCCAGGACGGTCCATTTTATTTACTGCAACAATAATAGGACATCCAGCGGCTTTAGCATGATCGATTGCTTCGCGTGTTTGTGGCATAACCCCATCATCTGCGGCTACAACTAATACCGTAATATCCGTGATGAGGGCACCACGTGCTCTCATTTCTGTAAAAGCTGCATGGCCTGGTGTATCGATGAATGTAATGGCTTTGCCTTCTGTAATATATTGGTAAGCACCGATATGTTGCGTGATGCCACCTGCTTCACCTTCAGTAACACGAGCGTTACGTATGGTATCAAGTAATGTTGTTTTCCCATGGTCAACATGACCCATAATTGTAACAACTGGTGGACGTTCTACTAAGTCTTCATCTTTTTCTTCAACTTTGATTTCATCAAAACGTGTGATATCGGTTATGACTTTGTCTTTTAGCTCCATATCATATTCTAGGGCAATAAGTTCAGCAGTGTCTCTGTCTAGACTTTGATTTTGTGTCGCCATAATACCAAGCATCATTGCTTTTTTAATGACATCAGAAATTGGCTTTTTAACCGCTTCTGCGAAATCAGAGACCGTCATATTTGGTGTGTAATATACCGTGCTTTCTTGGGGCTGGATTTCTTGTGATGGTTTTGGTATGCTTCGTTGTCTGGTTTCTTGAGCTTTTCTTGGTTTTTTGATGTGTTTTTTTGATTGCTTTTCCATCAAAAGTCACCTCTTTCTTTGAAATTTATTAGCGCTTGATTTGTTTAATGAACTGTGGATCGTTAAGCGCTAAAACTTTTCGGTTATTTTTACCAATGGCTTTTGAAAGCTCATCGGTTGTAAAATCTTTGATAATTTCCACTTTGTAAAAACTTGCTTTATCATTGATTTTTTTAGTTATATTTTCACCTGCATCGTTCGCAAGAAATATAAGTAATGGTTTTTGTGCTTGAAAACTTGAAAGCACTCTACCTTCACCATCTACAATTTTGCCTGCACGTTTTGCTAGGCCTAATAAGCTAAGGGTTTGTTTAGAGTTCATCTTCATCGATTAACCTTAATAACTCTTCATAAATCGATTCATCAATGGTAACTTCTAAATGTCGATCAAGTTTTTTTGTTTTTTGGGCTTTTAAGATGACACTTTTAGATTTTTTCAAGTAGGCACCTCTCCCGTTTTGTTTACCTGTTAAATCGATAAACACTTGGTTTTCATTATTTTTAACAATACGAATGAGTTCTTGTTTTGGAAAACGTTCGTTGGTTACTACACATTTTCTTAGTGGGATTTTTTTAACTTTCTTGTTCATCATCTACATCAAGCCTACGGTAGTTAATTCCGAGTTCTTTTGCGTCTGAAATACTTTTAATATCAATTTTCCATCCACTAGATTGTGCAGCTAAACGAACATTTTGTCCTTTAGAACCAATCGCACTTGTAAAATCTTTATCTTTAACAATAACCACACAAGATTTTAATTTTTTGTTTGGGTTAATTGCTACAATTTTTGCAGGTTCTAACGCATTTTTAATCAGTTCTACTGGGTCTTTAGACCATTCGAAGATATCAACACGTTCACCTTGTAACGCTTTTAATACATCGTTAATACGTTGACCTTTATAACCAACAACTGCGCCAACAGGATCTACATGTTCGTCATGGGAATAAACCGCAACCTTACTACGATCTCCAGCATCACGTGAGATGCCCATAATTTCTACAGTGCCATCTTGAATTTCCGGCGTTGATTGTTCGATTAAACGTTTAACAAGGTTTTTATCGTTACGTGATACAAATATTTTTGGGCCTTTAGGAGTCATTTCAACTTTAGTAACATAAACTTTTAAACGCGCATTAATACGAATATCATCACTTTTTAGTAATTCTTTTCTAGGAAGACTGGTTTCTTGATTATGGCCTAAATCTAGGGTCACAAAGTCTTTATTTACTGCGATAATCTCTGCAGTAATCATTTCGTTTTCACGTGCTTTAAAAACTTCATAGACTTTTTCACGTTCAAGTTGTTTCAATCCTTGTGTTAATATTTGCTTAACACTAACTGCAGCTATGCGGCCAAACTCTTTAATCTTAATTTCTCTAGTTAACGTTTCTCCAACTTTAATGGTTTTACGTTCTAATCTAGCATCTTTTAAAGCAATTTGTCCTTTATCAGATACTTCTTTTACTACGAGTAGATCTTCAAACACTAAAATTGTTTCTTTTTCTGGTTGGAATTCGATTCGAACATTTTCGTTATAATCTAGTTCCTTTTTTACAGCGTTTAAAATTCCACGTTCCATGACTTCTAAGACTTTATCTTTATCAAGTCCACGGGTATCTGAGATGGCATTTAGTGCTGCGAAAAACTCTTTACTTTTCATAATAGCCTCCTAAAAATTAATCGCTAAACGGATCGTGGTGATTTCCGCTTTTAAGATTGTATGGGTTCTTCTATTTTTTTCTTTAACGGTAATGGTTTCATTAGTTAAGGATTCTAAAATCCCTGATAATTCTTGATCAAAGGTTTTAACGTATATATATTTTCCCAGTGCGCGCTTGATTTCTTCATCGTTACGAAGGAGTCTTTCTGCACCAGCACTAATGACTTCTAAGCTATAGGCTTCTTCAATAGGATCGGTTTCATCTAAATAAAGTGAGACAGCTTCTGAGACTTTAACGCAATCGTCAATATCGATGCCTTTTTCATGATCGATTTCAACACTTAAAACTTTGCCTTCTTCTTCACGTTTTTCGTACAGTAAATCGTAAAGCTCAAAGCCTAAATCTTCAACGATTTTTTGTATATCATTTTTTAATTTTTCCATTTTTATCCTCCTTATGTCATTAAAAAGAGCGGGTATCGACCCACTCCTCTAACACATATGCAAAAATATTGTATCATAAGTGATTTTAAAAAGCAAGGTTTTGCCTTCTTAAAGGGTAATAAATGATTTGCCTCCAAGCGTGTGCATTAAAATACTTCCTGCAATCGCAACATTTAAAGATTCCACAGTTTCTGTAGGAATTGAAATCGTGTAATCCGCTATGGCTATCGTTTCATCTTTTAAGCCTTGTCCTTCATTTCCTAAAATGAGCGCAAATGGCGGAATTGGTTTAGATAAACTACTTTTTTTATCTTTTACATGGGTGGCATATAACGTATGTTTTTTATTTTTTTCCTTAAAACTGACCGTATCTTCAAAAAGTAATGAGAGTTTAAAGATTGCACCTTGCGTGCCTCTTAGTACTTTTGGGTTATAAGGATCTACCGTTTGATCTAATACGATGGTTTCAAACCCAAAAGCTAGCGCACTTCTTAATAACGTGCCTAGATTGCCAGGGTCTTGAATATGTTCTAAAATAAGGACTTTATCTGAGATATTTGTGGATATTTTTTGATGACATAAGGCAATGATTTTAGGTGGGTTTTTAGTGTCTGTAATTTTTTTCATTACATGGTCTGCCACTTTCGTTGCATTTCTAAATTTTGGGTGATCTATGGTTGAATAGACTTCACTAATAACATTAGCCTTCAAAGCTTCAAGTACTAGATGTTCGCCTTCAACAATAAACTTTTTCTCTAGATCACGATACTTTTTTTGTTGGAATTTAGCGAGTTTTTTAATGGTTGGATTGTCGACACTTGTTATCATGATTTCACCTCTTGATAGTGCTTATAAGCTTCTACGACAGTTAAGCCGTGTTCTGTTAAATCAATGGTTGAATTCGGTGTGATCTCTAAGGTAATGATATTTTCAAGAATATCTTCGATGATGGTTTCATAATCAAATAAACGTTCATATCGATTGGCATAGTAATCTCGCGGGGAGGTACTTGGTTGACTCGGTACATAGATACTACAACAATCATCAAATGGACGAATACTAATTGCATAACAATCAATCATCTTAGCATACTTAATAATTTCTATTTTATCCATCGTAATTAAGGGTCTTAAAATTGGGCGGGTTGTGACTGCGTTAATGGTATTAATACTATCTAAAGTTTGACTTGCAACTTGTCCGATGCTGTCTCCTGTAATAATGGCTGGTGTATGATCGATTAATGCAAATTTATCGGCAAGCCGTATCATCATTCTACGCATAATCGTAATATGATAGGGCTCTGGAACTAGGTTTAATATTTCTTTATGTAAGTGAGTAAAAGGGACCAAATGAAGTTTCATAGTTGATTTTTCTGCGTAAACACTCATTTTTTTTGTTAAGTCGATGACTTTTTGTACAGATTCAATACTAGTTAGTGGGGTTGATTCAAAGTGAAACCCCTCAACTTGAACCCCTTGCTTCATGGTTAAAAAGCCCGCTACTGGCGAATCGATACCACCAGAGAGTAAGAGTAAGCTTTTCCCTGCAATGCCTACAGGGAAGCCTCCTAGGCCTTTAATCTTGTTTAAATAGATATAAGCTTTATCTTTACGTATTTCTATATATAAGGTTAAATCTGGTTCCGTTAAATCTACACTTAACCCCTCAAAGGTTTTTAATAAGAACCCACTTACTTTTTTAGATACTTCCATCGAACCAATTGGATAAAGTTTATCGGCACGTTTCGTGTCTACACGTAAGGTTGCTGGTTGTTTAAATGCAGATTTAATTAAATCAATCGCTACAGATTCAATGGAACTTAAATCAGTTTTTGAGGATACAACAAGTGAAAAGCTCGCAATGCCGCTTATTTTTTTTAGTTGTGTTATAATCGGTTCGTACGGTTGGTTATTTAAATGAATATAAAGTCTGTCGTGTTGACGTTCATAGGTTAGATTCGTATTACTTATTTTGAATTGAATGCTTGCGACAGCTTTATCAATAAACTTCTTTTTATTCTTACCTTTAAGCGTTATATCGCCATAACGTATAAGGATGATATCATACATAAGGTTCACTCCTTGAACTATAAAAAATCTATCTTTGATGCTTTAATAGTATAATCTTATTTCTTTTATAATTCAATGAATAATACTTTTTGAAGTCACCTTTTTGTGTTACACTTAAATTAATCAATTTATAGAGATTAGAGGAGAAAATATGTCAATATTATCATTATTTTTAACTACCCTTTCTACACGTGTTGCGACCATTTCAACAATTATTATCGTCATGATTGTAATTGGTGTTTTTATTGCGCATTATTATTTTATTGAATCGCATAAAGAAGATATAAAAAGTAAATATATCGTTTCTATTTACATAGTATTGTTTTTAATCTTAGGTGCTGCTATTTTTGGAATTTTAAGCGTTTGGGGCTATGATGTTAGTGACTACTTAATTGCACTTGCAGATGGTGTTACCGTTACATTAGAAGGCAGTGTCCCTAAAATAGTGGGTACGTTAGTTTCTGTTTTATTAGGCATGATGTTTTATAAAATTAGTAAAATTTCATTATTTAGACTTGGGAGAAAACCCTCAAATAATCAGCGTAGAAAAATAACCATAGCTAAAATATCTTTAAGCGTTGTTAAATACCTCATTGTAATCATTACTTTTTTAGTTGTTTTATCGATTTGGGGCGTTAATGTTGCACCTGCACTAGCTGGTCTTGGTATTTTAGGGTTAGTTGTTGGGCTTGGAGCATCAAAATTTATAAATGACTTAATTAGTGGATTCTTTATTATTTTTGAACATCACTTCGATGTCGGTGATTGGGTAGAAATTGGCGGATTTATGGGTGAGGTTGTCGATATAGGGTTAAAAACAACAAAAGTGAAAAACTTTAAAGGTGAGCTCCGTATTTTCAATAATGGGAGTATTGATCCTGTTTCTAATTTCTCTCGTTTTGAATCGCTTGCTATTGTCGAGTTTGGGATTGCCTATAAAGAAGATATCGCTAAAACCATTGAAATACTTTCTCAAGAACTTCCTTCTATGCAAAATGAGCATCCTAATATGTTAGAAGGCCCTAGGATTTTAGGCGTTACAGAACTTGCTAATAGTAGTGTAAATTTACGTGCTGTATGTAAAGTTAAAAGCATGACACAATGGGCCATTGAACGTGCCATGCGTCAACGTATTAAAGAAATATTAGTGCAATATGGTATTGAAATTCCATTCCCACAAATTGTCTTACATAATTCAGTTAAAGAATCTAAATAAGAGGTTATATTATGTTTACAAAACAATCCCTTTCTTCAAATAGAGAAGAAAATTACACTTTGCTTGAATCAATGCTAAAAGCGTTTATCGTTAAGGAAGAAAAAGCTGTGACTATGTTATCAAATGTAAGTGCCTTACTCAATGTGTTTATGGATGAAATTAACTGGGTAGGATTTTACTTAAAAGATGATGAAAAATTATATCTTGGTCCTTTTCAAGGATTACCTGCTTGTACTGAAATAAAGATTGGCCAAGGGGTTTGTGGGACAAGCGCAGCTAAAAAAGAAACGCTTATCGTTGATGATGTTCATGCCTTTCCTGGACACATCGCTTGCGATAGCGCAAGCCAAAGTGAAATTGTTGTGCCCATCGTTATTGATAATGAAGTCTATGGAGTAATTGATGTTGATAGTCCTGTTAAAAACCGCTTTAACGCACTAGATAAAAGATTATTAGAAAAAGTCGCTACCTATATTGTTGACTTTCTCAAATAATTGTTATATAATGCTTACGCATGTGTAATAAAGGCAGCTACATAAAACGTTTTAAGATCACTGAATAATCCTTAGTAGTAGGGTTCCTAAGTAGTCTCTGCTGGCGAGATGAAATAGGTTAAATTATTCTGTCCTTGAAAAGTTTATGACTCGCTTTTCATGTAGAAAAAAATCGAAAAGGAGGAATACAATATGTCACGCTATACTGGACCAAGCTGGAAAATTTCCCGTCGCTTAAAACATTCTACTTTAGAAACTGGTAAAGAATTAGGACGCCGTCCTTATCCACCAGGTCAACACGGACAAAGAAGAACTAAAATAAGTGAATACGGAATGCAGCTACAAGAAAAACAAAAGGTACGTTTTACTTACGGTGTGAACGAACGTCAATTCAGAAAAACGTTCAATGAAGCTAAAAAATTATCAGGTAGACAAGGTGAAAACTTCTTATTCTTATTAGAATCAAGATTAGATAACTTAGTTTATCGTGCTGGTTTTGCGAAAACACGTCGTCAAGCACGTCAACTTGTAAGTCATGGACATTTCTTAGTTAACGGTAAGAAAGTAGATATTCCATCATATCGTGTATTACCTGGATTTACGGTAACTTTAAAAGAAGCTTCACGTAAAGTACCGATTATCGTTGAGAACTTAGATTCAGCGGTTGAACGTTTAGGTTTTATCGAGTTTGATGAAAATACTTATACTTTCACTTATGTACGTTTCCCAGAACGTAGTGAAATCTTATCTGAAATTAAAGAAAACTTAATTGTTGAGTTCTATAACAGATAAATTACTAAAGGCGCCTTTAAGCGCCTTTTTAATTTATCTAGTAGGCTTGACAAAGTAAGATACTTTGGCTATATTAAGTGTGGTAGAAACGAAATTAACTTATCATCACAGGGAGGCTCTAATGAAAATACGCAAATTTAAACTTTTTTTCAGTCATGAAAAAGAAGAAATGTGGTTAAATCACCTAGCAAATAGTGGGTATCATTTGGTTGATAAAACATGGTTCAGCTATCTTTTTATTAAAGGCGCACCGATGACATATACTTACAGAGTAGAGTGTCTTCCTCAACCATTTAATTCCAATAAAAGCAATACCTATATTGCATCTTTAAAAGAACTAGGTGTCGAAGTAATTACCCATCAAGGACGATGGGTATATATGAAAAAGGAAACTGCTAAAGGGCCATTTAATCTTTATAGTGATATCAATACAAAAATCAATTATTATAAGGAAATAAGAAGGGTTAGATTAATAGTCTTACTACTGAACTTAATCGTTGGGGTTCAATTACTTAACATGAATGTAGTTGCGTTTGCATTTAACTTTTTACGTGTTATTTTTATTGTTGGTTGTTTTAGTGTGGTCATTCTTTTGACGATTTCAAATATTTTATTAACTAGAAAAATTAGTTTACTAAAAAGAAGTAACATGTTAATTAAATAAATCTCTGTAACAGAGATTTTTTAATTAGTTAAACTTATGCTATCTATTTTTTTCATTTAAAATTATAATTAAATTAATTTACAATAAATTGGAGGTTTTATGGACATACTTTTTCCTTTACTATCTTTGATTATCGCAATTTTATCATTATCAATTTCATTCATTTTAGCTAAGAAAGGATCTGAAACAACTTCATACTTAAATATTGATAAGCAGTATTCTGATTTACTTAGAATCGCTTTAGATTACACCGATTTAAGGCGACACCAAAAAACGATACAGTTTTACAAAGAACCTGAAGATAGTGAGTTTAGAGCACGCTATAATGTTTATGCCTATATGACATGGAACTTAATTGAAACGATTTTCGATATGCAAAAGGATAAAGAAGGTAGATTTAATCTATCCTCAACTTGGTTGCCAGTAATGTTTGAGGAAAACCGATTGCATTATTCATGGTTTAAACATAATATTAAGTTATTCAAAACTGATTTTCAAAACTTTGTGACAAGTGAACTAAATGACATTGAAATGATCGTTGGAACTGTCAATGATTTAGCGGATGTTTACAAAAGCATGTTAAATAATTTTCCTAAGCATGAGCTCAAAAGTCAATCTCATATTGAAGTGCTGATGCATAGAAATAATTATCGTTTATTATTGGCTAGACATAAAGTATTTAACCAAATCATAGGGTTTGCGTTTGTCTATGAAAATCAAAATCATGATTTTGTATGGTTAGATTATATGGCAATTGATCCTTTATATCAAAATGCAGGCTATGGTACTTTACTATTTAATAAACTTCTTAATATGATAGAAGAAAAACATTATGGGATTTATTTAGAAGTTGAAATACCTAACGAAGAAGACCAAAAATATATACAACAGTTAAGTCGTATACGTTTTTATAAGCGTTTAGGTGTTAATATTTTATCTGATCAGTATGTGTTTCCTAATAACTTAGGTGGAGAGCCTATGTACTTGTGTTTTAAACCGTTAGGAAACTTGAATAACTTACCAAAAGATCAAATTAAAAAAGCGGTTATGGAAACATTTGACTTTATTCATGGTGATGTTGAAATGCGCCACGAACATTTTAAACGTTTTATGCCCGCTATTAGTGATGTTAAATTCTAAAAAA
>NZ_JBIOAG010000050.1:0-11637 GCF_043951795.1 Liberiplasma polymorphum
AAAATTATGTTAGAAAAAAGTGTTCTTGAGCGCATTATAAATACAGCGCTTAATAGCCAAGCTGACTTTGCTGAGGTGTATATTGAAGACAAAATTCAATCTGCTACAATGATGCAAAGTAATACTATAGAACAAGCGGTTACCCAGAAAATTTTTGGAATCGGTATCCGTGTTGCTAAAGGATATAACAGTGTTTATGGCTATACCAATAGTAAAAAAGAAGAAGACCTCATCAAACTCGCTTCGGATTTATCAAAATCCTTTTTAGGTGATAGAGTTCGTGAAACGATAACGTTAGGTGAACTGAAAAAAGGAACAGCCCATCAAATTGAACGTATGCCAGATACAGTATTAATGGATGAAAAAGTAGCGTTGGTAAAAAAAGCCAATGAAGCTGCACGTGAATTCAGTGATGAAATTAAGCAAGTATCAATAAGTTATATGGATTATGTTCAAAATGTATGGATAGCAAGTAGTGAAGATATTTATGTTTACGACCAAAGAGTACGTACACGTTTAGGTATTCACAGTGTTGCAAGTGACGGAAAAGATATGCAAAGTGGATTTAATGGACCAGGAGGACACTACGGGTTTGAATTTTATAAAACATTTAGTGTTGAAGAAGCAGCTAAAGAAGCGTCTCGTGTTGCTGTAACGATGTTACATGCTGAAGAATGTCCAAGTGGTGTAATGCCTGTTGTTATTGATAACGGATTTGGTGGCGTTATTTTCCATGAAGCTTGCGGACATAGTTTAGAAGCAACTTCAGTATCTAAAAACGCAAGTGTTTTTAGTGGAAAACAAGGAGAAAAAATTGCTAACCCAATTGTCAACGCGATTGACGATGGAACGATCGAAAATGCATGGGGAAGCGCTAATTTTGATGATGAAGGACGTCCACAACAACGTCGTGTACTTATTAAAGATGGTGTTTTACAAAGCTATATGATTGATCACATTAATGGTATCCGTATGAACGCTAAATCAACAGGTTCAGGGCGACGCGAATCGTATCGTTTTGCGCCAACATCTCGTATGAGTAATACGTATATCGATAATGGTGACTCAACATTTAATGAAATTATATCTGCTACAGAGTTCGGACTATACGCGAAAAAAATGGGCGGTGGCTCAGTTAACCCATCAACTGGAGATTTTAACTTTGCAGTAATGGAAGGTTATATGATTCGTGATGGAAAAATTGCTGAACCTGTTAAAGGCGCAACATTAGTAGGAACTGGAAAAGATGCATTAATGAAAATTGATATGGTTGGTGACAACTTACTTCGTGCTCAAGGTATGTGTGGTAGTGTTTCTGGAAGTATTCCAACAGATGTTGGTCAACCAACGTTACGTGTTTCAAGCATGACTGTTGGTGGAAGAAAGGGGGCTAACTAATGAACTTTGATAAAGTATTTAAAATCGCAAAAGAAAAAGGTGTTGAGTCGATTCAGTGTTTTTATGAATCATCATCACAGTTAGACCTAGAAGTATTTAAAGGTGAATTAGAAAAGCATCAAATGGCTGATACTAGCGTTTTAACCATATCTGGTATCTATAACGGAAAAATGGGAAAAATGGTTACTGAAGTGATTGATTTAGAAGAAGCTGAGTTTTGGGTAGATGAAATCATTAAAAGTGCCTCGTTAATTGAATCAATGGATGAAGTATTTATTTTTGAAGGTAGCAAGTCTTATAAAGCGTTAGAAGGATTATATCAAGCAGAGTTAAATGAACTCCCAGTTGAAAAGAAAATTCAGTTGGTTTTCGATTTAGAAGAAAAACTACGTTTATTAGACACACGTGTTGATATTAGTGAAGCCTTTTATAGCGAAGTTACAAAACGTGTATTATTACAAAATTCAAAAGGATTAAAACTTGAAAAAGAAGTTAATAATGCAATTTTCGGTGCACACGTTGTAGCTAGAGAAGACGGCGATTCAAGAAGTGCTTTTGAATATGTACAGTCAAATATACTAGCAGATTTCAATGTTGATCAAATTGCAAATGATGCAGTTAAAAAAGCCACTTCTTTATTAGGTGCAAAAGCAATTAAATCTGGTGATTATGAAATTGTACTTCAAAATACCGCAAGCGCGTCATTACTTCAAGCTTATTTATCTATGTTTAGTGCTGAAAGTGTCCAAAAAGGGATGTCTAAGCTAAAAGATAAAATAGGTGAAAATATTGCAAATGAACATATTACTATCGTTGATGATCCACACATGACAAAGAGTCCTCGTAGTGGCGCATTCGATGATGAAGGGGTTAGTTCAGATTATAAAGAAATGGTCTCAAATGGAAAACTCACCACTTATCTACATAATTTAAAAACAGCAAAAAAAGCTGACACTAAATCTACGGGAAATGGCTTTAGAGGGGGAGTTTCTCCAACTAACTTCTATATTAAATCTGGAAGTGTAAACTATGATGAGGCAGTTGCTTCAATGAAAAAAGGACTCATTATTACTGATTTAGCAGGAACCCATTCAGGGACAAATGCTATTAGTGGAGACTTTAGTTTACAAGCAAGTGGTTTCTTAGTTGAAGAAGGTAAAGTTGTTAAACCTGTTGCCCTAATTACTGTTGCAGGGAATTACTTAGATATGTTAAGTGAAGTTACTGAAGTATGTGACGACTTGAAATTTAGTTTTAGTTTCATCGGTAGTCCATCATTAAAAATTAAGTCTTTAGTTGTTTCAGGAGAATAATTTTTTCAAAGCATCGCCTTTTGGTGGTGCTTTTTTTATGAAAACGTTAACTTGATATGAAAAGGGTTGATTGGTTTACATTTTGGTACTATTCATATATAATTAGTTTGAATAAATAGTATAATAGGAGGCTTTATTTTATGGCACTAGTATCAGCAAAAGCGATGCTGGAAAAAGCAAGAAAAGAAGGATATGCAGTTGGACAATTCAATATAAATAATATGGAATGGACAAAAGCAGTATTGACTGCAGCCCAAGAAAAACAATCACCAGTTATTTTAGGTGTGTCTGAAGGGGCAGGAAAGTACATGGTAGGTTATAATACTGTAGTAGGGATGGTTAAAGGTATGATAGAAACATTAAATATCACCGTGCCTGTTGCTTTACACTTAGACCATGGTTCTTTTGAAGGTGCAATTGCATGCATCGAAGCAGGATTCTCAAGTGTTATGTTTGATGGATCACACTATCCAATCGAAGAAAATATTGAAAAAACAAAAGAAATCGTCGCTTATGCAAGTAAACTCGGAATTAGTGTTGAAGCTGAGGTTGGTAGTATCGGCGGAGAAGAAGACGGTGTTACTGGAACAGGGGAAGTCGCAGATCCTAAAGAATGCAAAATGATTGCGGACTTAGGTATTACGATGCTTGCAGCTGGGATTGGTAATATTCATGGTAAATATCCAGAAAACTGGACGGGACTTGATATGGCGGTTTTAAAAGAAATTGGTGAAACAACAAATAACATTCCACTAGTATTACATGGTGGAACAGGGATTCCTGATGAGATGGTTAAAGAAGCCATCACTTATGGTGTTTCTAAAATTAATGTTAATACAGAATGCCAATTAGTATTTGCTGCTGCAACTAGACAGTACATTGAAGAAGGTAAAGATTTAAAGGGTAAAGGCTTTGACCCTAGAAAACTATTACAACCGGGTTATCAAGCTATTTTAGATGTTGTAAGAGAAAAAATGGACTTATTTGGGTCTACAAATAAAGCATAGTTATACAATAAGAGGAAGTGGTTTTATGAACCAATTTGACTTCGTATTAAAGGATTTTGTCAATTGGAAATTAGATAATATTGAGGTATTAGAGCGTTTCAAACATCATGGCTCATTCATATATGATCGCTTAGAACCGGTTTATGCGGTGCTAAATCATATTTATGAGCACGCTGTTGAAG
This sequence comes from Liberiplasma polymorphum, assembly GCF_043951795.1. NCBI lineage: Bacteria > Bacillati > Mycoplasmatota > Mollicutes > Liberiplasmatales > Liberiplasmataceae > Liberiplasma > Liberiplasma polymorphum. The sequence continues at coordinate 3,901 of NZ_JBIOAG010000050.1, forward strand.
AAGGACAGTTAGATGAGGAGTTAGAAACGATTTTTCAAGTTGGCCTTAATTATTTATATACTCAGTTCGAAGTAATTAAAATCTATTGGGAAAAATTATTTGCTTCTAATTGTGAGGCATTTGAAACCTTTACACCCCTTGTTGGCTATTTGCTTTTTATCTCTGATTTCAGAGCTGATTTAGAAGAAATTGAAGAAGAAATTGATTTTACACTACTAAACGAAGCGGAAACTATAATCGAAAATATGATTGCTGAACAACGTGAAGAGTTTGAGTATGCATCTGAAAAATTAAATCAAGCAATTCATGGTATCGTTGATACTTTAGATTTTGAATATGTAAGCATTATTGATATTTTCGTTGAAATTGCTGAAAATTTAAATATAACATTATCAACCGATGAAGCGTTTGTAATTGGAAAAGACATCTAAAAAGATGCCTTTTCTTACTTAGAGGTGAGTTATGGGATTTATTAGTGACATAAAAACGATAAAAAGAAAAGATCCTGCTGCGCGACATTGGTTGGAGATATTACTTACTTATAATGGTATGCATGCGGTTTGGATTTATAGATTTACCCACTTACTATGGGTATTAAGATTAAAGCTAATTGCACGTATCATTAGTGTATTTGCACGATTTCTTACCGGTGTAGAAATACACCCAGCAGCTAGGATTGGTAAGAATTTTGTTATCGATCATGGAACCGGTGTTGTTATCGGTGAGACCACTGAAATTGCGGATGATGTTCTTATTTATCACGGGGTTACACTAGGTGGTACAGGTAATGAAAAGGGTAAAAAAAGACATCCTACTATATGTACAGGCGCAATGATAGCCTCGGGTGCTAAAATACTTGGTAATATTAAAGTTGGTGCTTTTTCAAAAGTTGGTGCTAACGCAGTTGTTTTAAGAAACGTTCCAGACTTTTCAACGGCTGTAGGGATTCCAGCGCGTATTATACCAAATGAAAAAAGCTCTGAACTTGTATGTTCATTAGCTGTAATGGATACAAAAAAGCGATAACTAAAAAGTTATCGCTTTATTTTTTGAATAAATCAGTGGATAAATAACGTTCTGCATTGCTTGGAGAGAATGTGAGTATTGTAACAGGTTCATTGATAGAATGAGCTATTTTTAATGCGGCTGCAACGTTAGCACCAGTTGATATTCCAACAAATAAACCTTCTTCCTTCGCTAATCTGCGTGCAGTTTCAAAAGCTTCTTCATTTGTAATGGTTATGACATCAGAATAAATAGAAGTGTCTAAAATGTTTGGTATAAATCCTGCACCAATACCTTGTATTTTGTGTGGACCTGGCGAGCCACCACTTAAAATTGGAGAATCTTTTGGTTCTACAGCGGTTATAGTGAGATTTTTATAATGAGATTTCAATATCGTACCAGTTCCAGTAATAGTACCACCTGTTCCAACACCAACCACTAAATAATCTAGTGAATTAAAATCGCTTTTTATTTCTTCAGCAGTTGTTCGCATATGGATTTTAGGATTATTTATATTATCAAATTGCATTGGCATGAAGTAGTTATTTTCATCGGCTAATTCTTTTGCAATTCTTATGGCTTCTTTCATTCCTTTGGTTCCATCAGTTAATATGAGTTTTGCGCCATAACCTTCTAATATTTTACGTCTTTCAATACTTAAAGTATCTGGCATAGTAATAATTAAAGGAAAACCTTTAGCAGCAGCAACAAGTGCTAAACCGATTCCAGTATTACCACTTGTAGGCTCTATGATTGTCATACCATCTTTTAGTAAGCCTTCTTCAATAGCAGCATCTATCATACTTAAAGCAATACGATCTTTGACACTACCACCAGGATTAAACCATTCTAGTTTTAAATAAATAGAAGCACTTAATCCTTTGGTTAATTTATTTAATTTAACAATAGGTGTATTGCCTATTAGTTCATGAATATGATTTACAATCATTAATTAAACCTTCTTTCTTTACAACTATAGTATATATAAAAATGGGTAGAAAAAAATGGCAAATGCCATTTTTATTTTCTGTTTCTCATATGAGGGAATAAAATTACATCCCTTATCGATTGTGAGTTGGTTAACAACATGACCAATCTATCAACACCAATACCTAAACCACCTGCTGGAGGCATTCCATATTCAAGTGCTTCAATATAATCAATATCCATTTCAGTGGCTTCTTGATTTCCTAAATCTTTTTCTTGTAGTTGAGATTCAAAACGCTCTTTTTGATCAATAGGATTATTCAACTCGCTAAATGCATTTGCGTATTCACGGTTATCAATGAATAATTCAAAACGATCAGTAAAACGGTCGTCTTCTTTACTTTTTTTAGCTAGAGGACTGATTTCTACAGGATGGCCGTAAACGAAGGTTGGTTGAATAATTGTACCTTCAACGAACTCTTCAAACAATAAATTAAGAATATGACCAATACCATTAAAATGCGCAGGTACATCAAGACCCTTACTAATCGCGAAAGTTTTTGCTTGTTCATAAGTTAATGAACGATCCCAAAAATCTATTCCAACTGTATCTCTTACAGCATCAGCCATATGAAGTTTTTTCCATCCTGGGGCTAAGTTAATGGTTTTTTCACCATATTCGACTTCAGTCTTACCTAAGACACAGTAAGTTACAGATGAAATGATTTCTTCAGTTAAAGACATCATTGTACTAATATCACCATAGGCTTGGTATAACTCTAACATTGTAAACTCAGGGTTATGTTTAATGCTAATCCCTTCATTTCTGAAATTTCTACCTAGTTCAAAGACACCTTCAAACCCACCTACCAATAATCGTTTTAGATAAAGTTCAGGCGCAATTCTTAAGTAAAAAGGCATATCTAAAGTATTATGGTGTGTCTTAAATGGTCGTGCTGCTGCACCACCTAAAATAGCATGTAAAATAGGTGTTTCAACTTCTAAAAAGCCTTTTTCGTTTAAGATACTGCGAATTCTTGAAAGAATCTTAGAACGAATGATAAACGTATTTCTTGTATCTTCATTTGTAATTAAATCTACATATCTACGTCTGTAACGCTCTTCAATATCTTTTAGACCATGCCATTTCTCAGGAAGGGGTCTAAGGGCTTTAACAAGATGAGTAAACGTTTTAACTTTAATGGATAATTCACCCATATTAGTTTTCATAATAGTTCCAGCAACACCGACAATATCACCTAAATCAGCCTTATCAAAAACTTCAAAAGCTTCATCACCAACTTGGTCTAGGCGAACGTATATTTGAATTTGTCCGTATTGGTCCATAATATGCGCAAAACCGGCTTTTCCTTTACCACGTTTTGTCATAATGCGACCAGCCAAAATTAATGTGTCGGTTTTATCAGTGAGCTCTTCTTTACTGAAACCATCGTAAAATTCATGAAGTTTTTTTGTGTTAGTATTACGCTCAAATCTTGATCCAAATGGATCGATATTTCGTTCTTCTAAAAATGCTAATTTTTCTCTTCTTACGCGTTCTTGTTCAGATAATTGATGTAAATCATCCATTTTATTCACCTCTTTAAATTCGGGTTAATTATCGTTTGATAATCTACGCTCTTCAAGTATTTCATACATCGCTTTTGCATCATCTTTTTTCGTTGAATCTAATAATTTAATAACTTTGACAACAAATATTTTATTGCCATATTTAATTTCAATTATATCGTCAATACTAACAGTAGAACTAGATTTAGCGATTTTATCATTAATTAGTATTCTACCTGCATCAGCAACTTCTTTTGCAAGGGTTCTACGTTTTATTATACGTGATACTTTTAAGTATTTATCAAGCCTCATAAGGTTCTCCATTCTTACGAAAAAGGGTGAGAAACACCCTTTTAAGTTAGTTTAGAATGCTAAGTTTTCTTTTTCTTTTTCCTTCTCTTTTTCTTTCTCTAGAGCTTTATTATTTTTCTTTTCTAACCAAGCTAATTTACCAGTTTCTACAAGTTCCATGATATCTTCACGGGTTAATGTTTCAACTTCAAGTAATGTTTTAGCAATTAGAATTAATAAATCTGTATTTTCTGATAAAACTTTTTTCGCATTATCATAAGCTTCAGTAATAATTTTACGTACCTCAGTATCGATTTCTAAAGCAACTGTATCTGAGAACGATTTATCTGCAGAGTAATCTCTTCCTAAGAACACATTACCGCTACGTTTTTCATATTGGATTGGACCAAGTGAGCTCATACCATACTCGGTGACCATTGAACGTGCGATTTCTGTAGCACGTTGGAAGTCGTTATGTGCACCGGTTGAAACTTCGTTAAAGATTAACTCTTCAGCTACTCGTCCACCAAGTAAACCAGTTATTTGATCCATTAATCCTTTTCTAGTCATTAAGAATGATTCTTCTTCCTCAGGTAACATAAGGTTATAACCACCAGCTTGTCCACGTGGAATAATTGTTACTTTATGAACGATATTGGCGTTATCTAACTTTATACCTAAAACAGCATGACCAGCTTCGTGATGTGCAATAAAGTCACGTTCACGTTTAGAAAATACACGTGATTTTTTGGCAGGGCCCATCATTACACGATCTACAGCCTCATCAATATGATAAAGTTTTATTGCCGGTTTATTCTCGCGAGCTGCAAGTAAAGCAGCTTCGTTAAGTAAGTTTTCTAAATCAGCACCAGTAAATCCTGGAGTTCTACGTGCGATTTCTTCAAAAGTAACTGCTGAATCGATACGTTTATTTCTAGCATGAACTTTTAATATTGCTTGACGTCCTTTTATATCGGGACGTGAAATAGTAATTTGACGGTCAAATCGTCCGGGTCTTAATAACGCAGGGTCTAAGACATCAGATCTATTGGTTGCAGCCATAACAATGATTCCTGAATTTGCACCAAATCCATCCATCTCAACGAGTAATTGGTTTAGTGTTTGTTCACGTTCATCATGTCCTCCACCAAGACCTGTACCTCTTTGACGCCCAACAGCGTCAATTTCATCAATAAAGATTATACAAGGTGCATTAGCTTTAGCTGTTTTGAACATATCACGAACACGGCTTGCTCCAACCCCTACAAACATTTCAACGAAGTCAGAACCACTAATGCTGTAAAAAGGAACTTCAGCTTCACCGGCTACGGCTCTTGCGAGTAAGGTTTTACCTGTACCTGGTGCGCCTATTAATAAGACACCTTTTGGAATACGTGCACCGAGTGCCATGTATTTTTTAGGATTTTTTAAGAAATCTATAATCTCAGATAACTCTTCTTTTTCTTCATCAATTCCAGCAACATGTTTAAATGTAGTGGTTTTCCCACGGTTCATTTTTGCACGGCTTTTACCAAAATCAAAGGCTTTATTATTTCCGCCGCTACTTCTCATAAAGAAGCCAACAAGTACTAAAATAAGAATGATTGGAAGTAAAATGATAAATATGTTCCAAAACGCATATGAGGAACCTCTAATGTGTTGATAAGTAACATTATGAGGTGATGCATCTATTCGTTCAATAATATCATTTAAAACACCTTGGGTTGGGACTTCTAAGAAAAATTTAGTGCCATCCAAATAAGTACCTTCTATTAAATAGGCACCAGTATTAATTTCACCTGATATTGGGGTTGAAAAGACTTTGTCTATTTCGCCATTTTCTAATTTTACAATGAACTCAGTGTAAGTAAGTTCAGTCGGTTCTTCACCTGACTGTGTGAACATCCATATAGCAGAAAAGACAAATAAAAGGATTAAAACCATCACAATGAGGTTTCCGACTCTATTTGCTTTTGTTACTGGAGGTTTCGGTTGTGGTTGTGACATATTTCTCACTCCTTAGTTGTATATATTTCTGGTTTTAGCGTACCTACATAAGGTAAATTACGATATTTTTCATCATAGTCTAAACCATAACCTACGACAAAAGCTTTTGGAATCGTTTTACCAATATACTCTGGTTCAAAATTAATAACTCTACCTGCTGGTTTATCCATTAACGTGGCTACCTTGACACTTTTTGCACCACGGTATTTTAATAAATCAACAACCGATTGAATTGTTCTACCAGAATCGACAATATCCTCAGCTATGATTACGTGACGATTTTTTACAGGTGAACTTAAATCCATATCGATTTTCACATCACCAGTGGATTCGATGCCACCGTGATAACTTGATACATTCATAAAAGCCATCTCTATATGAATATCGATATGTTTAACTAAATCTGCCATAAAAGGAACGCAGCCTTTTAAAAGTCCTAAAACAATAGGAAACTCATTCTCGTAATCTTTAGATATTTGTTTACCTAAACGACTACAAATTTCTTTAATTTCTTCTTGAGAAATCAATACTTGTTCAATATCTTTTTCTAACATGTACGCACCTCGTAAATATAAACTTTTTTCTTTAATTTTTTTTGATACTTACTCATTTTTAAAAAAGGAATCCATAATACTTCCTTGTCATTTACTAGAAGTGGAATATTTTTTCTTTCACTTGGAGGTATCTTTTTTTCAATATAAAGATCTTTTATCTTTTTATGACCAAAAGAACACAATATTTGATCACCAGATTTTCGTGGTCTAATCATGATAGGAAATACTTTACTATTATACCATAACACTGTGTAATTTTCAGAAATTTGACTAGATTTCTTATGAGTTACAACATATGAGGTCTGTGTATCATAATGATAGGTTCCTTCTTGTGTAATTTCGATATATTTTTGAGAGTTTTCACTCGGTAGAGCAATGAAAAAATGATCGTACTCAATATGAAATTCTAAAATATTTGATATTGGATAAGTTAAATTTCCTTGATAAGTATTTAATAGTTTAATAAGCTGATCTAGTTGTTGTTTAGATAGATTATAAGTTTTATTTGTAAAATGATTAACCAAACGTCTTAAAATGTCATCTTGAACTAGTGGGTTTAATGTTAAGAATGACTCAATTGGAATACGTTTTTTGTGTTGTTTTATAAACTGTAAAGATTGTTCTTTGATTAAATCATTAATGGCATTTAATTGCTCAAGTCGTTCCAGCATCATAGTGTAGAAGGTATCTTTTTCATCCACTAATGTAGGAATAATTTGATGTCTAAAACGGTTTCTTGTATAAGTATCAGAATAGTTCGAGTAATCCTCATAATAATTAATCTTGTTTTTAAAGGCATAATCGACTAACACTTCTTTGGGTGTGTATATTAATGGTCTTAATAGAGTAATACCATTAAGTGGTGTTTCTAATTGAATACTTCTTAAATTTTGTAGAGGAGATCCTTTTACAAATTTCATGAAAAACGTCTCGATTTGATCATCTAAATGATGTGCTAATAAGATTTTCTTAGAATTGAATTTTTTGGCGACCTCTTTAAAGAAATTTAACCTTAAAGAACGTGCTACTGCTTGAAAATTTGACTCAATCGTTTCATCGATTGTATAACCTTCAAAAGGAACATTATGCTTATGTGCTAAGGTTTTAATTGCTTCATATTCAATATCAGATTCTTTACGTTGTTTATGATTTACATGAGCAATTATTACTTGGTAATTGTTATTAATAAGTATGTCAAAAAGTACCATAGAATCAACGCCACCACTTAGTGCTAGAATAAGAGGTTCTTCTTTGGTAGTAAGGGTATTTAGATGCTTTAAAATTGCTTCAATGTTAGACATAAAATCACCTGAATTAATTATACCATAAAAAGTCATTTCTTCTTACCTATGTGAAATGCTTTTAATTTCAAAATATTCGATGA
>NZ_JBIOAG010000051.1:0-11226 GCF_043951795.1 Liberiplasma polymorphum
TTTTTTTTATAAACTGGCTATGCTATACTAAAGTTAATTAAGGGACATAAATTCTAAGGGGAGAGTTATAAATTTATGGGGAATGCATATAGTATTAAAGGTGAGAAGTATAAAACAGCTGACTTACCAGAATTACTAACATGTGTAAAGGGCGATGAAGTATTAGTTTTTTTAAAAGATCAAAAAGTATTATTACCTAGAGCCATTCGTATTAATGCATTAAGGGATTCGTTAAAGGAAACGCTGTTAGCTGAAAGACAAAAAGCAAACCAAATGATAGAAGCAGATAAAAACAATGTAGACATTAACATTTCTAAGCGTGCAGAGCGTTTAAACTGGTTTGAAAAATTTTGTGAAACCCAACTTGAAAACGAATTAACTGAACAAAACAATGATGGCATCAATAAACAATATTTTTTAACACTTTGGACAAACCTATTAAAAGACATTAAGAAACAAGGGGTTAGTAAGGAAAGTATTGAAGCATTTATTGAAGCACACTATGATACAACAAAAGAATTACCTAATGTAAAAGAGTTTAATCAAACACTTGATCACTGCTTCTTTGATAAAGAAGGTAATTTAGATGGTTTAACCATCAATCAGTTTAAAGAAACAATTTTATACAGTTCATCTGTTAAAGAACTTGATATGATTGCGGCTAAGTATGATGTTAAGATTCCTAAAAATCTTAAAAGAGATCAAGTTCAAGAAGCCATTATATTAGAACTTAAGAAAAAAGGTTCATATAATGAAAAAGAACATCAAATACTTGATGGATTTACTACAAAACAACTTGAAGAGTTCGCCTCAGCGAATGATTTAATCGCTTCACGCTATATATCAAAACCACAAGCCATTGATTATTTATTAAGAAATGCGCATACGACTAAAGATGTGTTTGAAGCTGAGTTATCTGCACCAATTGAAGAAAAACCACAAGAAGTAATAGAGGAAAAAGTCGAAGTTACTCCAGAAGTAGTTTCAGTTACAACAGAGGATGAAGCATTAGTAACTGAGCCAAAATGGACAACCAAAACTAAACAAGGAAGTAAAGCGCTTCAAGCTTTATTGTTTAAAGTTAAAAAAATTAGAAAACCTAAAAAAGCATTAGTTGTAGATGAAACTACAAAACCTAATGAAGATGCAGTTCCAATGGATAAACTTGATTTAATTTTAAGACAACTCGAACGCACAAATGATAACTTAGAAGCATTATTAAGACATCATGTACCAGTTAGGATTAAGAAAGTTATTTTCGGACTTTTCGTTCTTTCTGTTGGGTTTGCTGGATTTGTAGTATTTACTTATTTCTACCGAGATGTTTTCTTATTTAGAAGTATAGTTAATTTATTAAACCGTATTCCATTCTTATTAAATCGAGGGATTATGGATTTCTTCTATCGCTTATTTGAAGTTCTAATTTTAAGAAGATAATTTTTTAATTAAAAACCGAGTCATCAATATGATTTCTCGGTTTTTTTATTTGTTAATAGTTAGCATAAAACAGCTTAGTGATTATTTATGATAAGGTGTAAAATAAACTTTTTTGTCGGTTACGGATACTTCAATTTCTTGCGTATCTAGGAAACATTCACCGTCACATTGGGCAATTTGTTTAGAAAACATGGTTGCTTTTATATGTTTAGCTTTTGTTGTAAACACGTAACGTTTTACGTAAGTATGAAGACCTAAATAAACACTAAGGAAAATAAGTAATAATAAAAATTTATTCCCTCTATGCACAATTAACACATCAAAATTAGGTTCATCAATTTGAGCTTTGGGAGTTAGTTTCATCCCACCACCGATAAATTTTCCATTATTAGCATTTACAAGATAAGCCTTCTTAAATGTATAAGGGGCACCATCTATGGTGATTTCTAAAAATTTAGGTTTAAATGAAATTAAAGATTTAACCGTATTGATTAAATAGTTTAACTTACGCTTATTTTTTGATTGGTTTACACGATAGCCAATTTCACCATCAATGCCCATACCAGCACCATTTATAAAATATCTTGTTTTTCCGTTATGAACAAGTTTTAAAATATACTGATGATTAGTCTTTTGTTTTTTTAGTGAGCGTAAAAAATCGTTTCCAGAACCACTTTTTTTCAAATATAGTGGCTGTTTAATATTATAGTTAAAGGTGTCATTTATAAAAGTATTTATGGTACCATCACCACCTAAGATAATAATATTATTATCATCAGGCTTTCCAGTTAAATAAGCTTCTAAATCTTTAATTTTTAGTAAACTTTTCACGCGAAATGGGAGATTATTTTTTTTATAATAATCTACTAACTTTTTTGTGACTCGCTTTGACTTTTTGTTTTTAGAAAGCGGATTGTGTAAGATGATTGTCATAAGATTATCCTCTCAATTAGTTACTAAGAATATTATAGCATATTAATCTTTTCAGGTGTATAAAACCGGTAAATATGATATAATTTGCAAATGATAGAGGTGATTTATTTGGTCTATACTGTTGAAATAAAAAATATAAATGAAATGGAAATTTTTGCCCAAGAAGTTGCTAAACATCTTTTTCCTGGGTTTGTTTTATGTTTAGCGGGAGATTTAGGCGCTGGAAAAACGACATTCACACAATTTTTAGGAAAACATATGGGTATTAACGATTCAATAAATTCTCCAACTTTTACAATTATGAAAAATTATGAGCATAAACCTTATTCATTAACACATATCGATGCTTACCGCCTAGAAGGGGTTAAGCGTGATATGGAAGTAGAAGAGTATATTTACAGTAACGGAGTTAGTGTCATTGAATGGTATACCTACATTGAAGAAAGTTTACCGGATGAATATTTATCGATTCATATCGCATTTATTAGTGAGCATGAACGACATTTAACCATTGAAGGACGTGGAAAATATGAAAAAATCGCAAAATCAATTAGTCATCGATAGCGCTACAAGCTATTTATTTTTAGCGTTATATAGAGATAATGAAGCAATAGAAGTTCACTACCATAAAGGTGAAAACGATCATTCTGTTACCTTAATGGATGAGTTATCAAACTTATTAGAACGCCATGAGTTAACACCAAATGATCTTGATAGAATCATTGTTGGTATTGGTCCGGGCAGTTACACAGGGTTAAGAATCGGTGTGGTAGTAGCTAAAATGTTAGGATGGAGTCTAAATATTCCAGTCTATACCATTAGTAGTTTAGCTTTACTTGCAAGTAGTGTAGAAAAAGAGGGATTAATCTTACCTTGGATAGATGCAAGAAGAGGGTATGCATTTTTAGGCTTATATGAACTTAATAATGGCATAATTAAACAAGTAATACCTGATGAATACACGCATTTAAAAGCATATGAAACACAAATGAACTCTAATGTAACCTTAGTTGCACAGGGTCAACCAAATATGGTAAAATTATTACAGACAGATTTGCTAGTAAAAGTTAAAGACATTCATCTTTTAGCACCTGTATATTTAAGGGAAACGGAAGCGGAACGAAATTTAAACAAAGGGTATGAGTAGGTGAAGGGATGTTTTCAAATTTTTTCGGATATGTAATCGACCCAGAACGTGGAGTTAGATTATTTACATGGCATCACTATATGTTGATTGGACTCGCTATTATTGCGGTTTTTTTACCGTTAAAATATGCCCATGTAATCTATAAAAGCAAACATGAAACCAAAATTAGAAATATTGTTTTTGGTTGGCTAGTCACATTAGAGATCATTTATCACGCACACAATTGGTTAAACGGAGAATTATCGTTTCCTTTACATATATGTAGTTTTGCTGTTTTTATGAGTTTAGCATTACTAAAAACAAACTCACAACGTATATTTGAATTTGTATTTTTCTTCGGTGTTTTAGGCGGAATTATGGCACTGTTAGTGCCATTTAGTTACGGATTCCCATATTATAATATTCGCTATTGGCATTTTATATTATTACATATGACGATTATAATGGTGCCACTATATTACTTTAAGGCCTATCAGTTTAGAGTAACATTGCGTGCTACTTATAAAACATTTGTTATGGTTTTACTTGTTGCACCAGTCATTTATAATATCAATAAATTATTGAGTCGACTCGATTCAACTACAAGTGTTAATTACTGGTTTATTTCAGAAATTCCAGAAAATGTTGAGATGATTTTTAGTAATCACTTAATCTATGTCACAGTATTATTATCACTTATCTACGTTTCACAAATGTTATTATACAAAATTTCAAATCGAAATAACCATGTCATAAACATAGAGCATAATCAAAATGACAGCCTTTAGAATTCGTAAAATGGATATGTCAGACGTAGAATTTGTGCATCAACAAGAAATGGATATTTTTGAAAAAAGTTTAAGTAAAAAAACGTTATATGATGAGATTTTATACAACAAGTTAGCGCATTACTTTATTGCTTTAAAAGATAACCAACGGGTAGGTTATGTTGGTTGTTGGATTACACAACCCAATGCAGAAATCATGAACTTTTTAGTCATTAAGTCTATGCGAAGAGAAAAAATAGGCACAAAATTAATGGCGTTTATTATCGATTTATGTTCAAAAGAACAAGTAGAAGCATTAACCCTAGAAGTAAGAAAATCAAACCTACAAGCGATTCGTTTTTACGAGTCGTTTGGTTTTAAACAAGAAGCCACAAGAAAAAAATACTATTTAAATGGTGAAGATGCGCTTTTAATGGTGAAAAAGATAGGAGGTAAAGCATGATTGTATTAGGTGTAGAAAGCAGTTGCGATGAAACGAGTGTTTCACTTAGTAAAGATGGTAAAACAATCTTAAGTAATATCGTGCTTTCCCAAATTGAACTTCACGCAGCCTTTGGGGGTGTTGTACCTGAGATTGCTTCTCGTGAACATATTAAAGGGATTACAGTAGTCTTTGAACAAGCCATTAAGGAAGCTAATATTGCTATTAGTGATATCGATTTAATTGCTGTTACTCAAGGTCCAGGATTAATAGGTAGTTTATTAACAGGAATTAATGCCGCAAAAGCATTTGCCTTTGCACATCAAATACCTATTACAGGCATACATCATATTGCCGGTCATATTTATGCTAATCAAATTGAAGGAGAAATGATTTTTCCATTAATTTGTCTAGTTGTATCAGGTGGTCATACTGAGTTAATCTTAATGAAAGAGCATTATGATTTCGAAAAACTAGGAGAGACTCAAGATGATGCAGTTGGTGAAGCCTACGATAAAGTAGCACGTGTTTTAGGACTTTCTTATCCGGGGGGGCCGATTGTTGATCGTTTAGCGCATCTAGGTGAGACATCTTATAAAATGCCTAAAGTTGAAACAAAAGGACGTTATGATTTTAGCTATAGTGGGATTAAAAGTCATGTAATAAACTTAATAAACACAATGAAAATGAAAAACGAAATCATTGATGTTAATAATATGTGTGCAAGTTTTCAAGAAGCAGCAATTGACCACTTAATCGAAAAAGCAAAAATTGCCCTTGAAGACTATGATGCAAAAATGTTTATCATTGCAGGTGGTGTCGCAGCAAACAAACATTTAAGACAAAGAGTTGAACAAACGTTTAACGACATACCTGTACTAATTCCACCGTTTAAATATTGTACAGATAATGCAGCGATGATCAGTATTGCAGGGTATTATCATTTTCAAAAAGCACAAAAAACTGACGGTTTTGACCTAAACGGATTTTCAAGAATGAAACTTTCATAATTTAGTAATACATAATTCATAAATTTTACACACTCTTTCATTATACTTAATCTATAACAAGATTATGAGGAGTGTGTTTTTTATGAAAAAACTGCTGTTTAGTTTACTATTTATATTGTTTACATTAATAGGTATACCAGTTTTATTAGTTGGATTAATGTATAATGGCAATGCGTTAGACGAGATGCCTTTAAGTTTATATACCGAAAATGCAGATGCACAACAAGAACTATATACAGAATTAAATCAAGCTATCACAAGCGCTAAAACAGGTATGGATACTGATTTAGAACTTAAAATTCATCAGGATATCATTAATATTGCTATTTTTAATGCAATACGTGGTGATGATGATACACCAGGACCAAACCCTAACTACTTACCTAATGAAGATTGTGATAACAGTGAATGCTTATATATTTTTGAAGAAAATATAAATGGTAATGTATTCATTCGCGTGATTGGCGTATGGATCACATTTGAAGAAGACACACTAATCGCGAATATTGCATTAGAAGTTGATGGCAATCAAGGGTTTACATTTAAATCGATTATTCGTACTGAATTACTATTAACAGATGATGTTCAAAATCAATCATATACATTAGAATTCAGCCGTTTACGTGTTGGGAGATTGCCTTTACCCAAACGCTTATTCACTGGAATCATTGGATTATTAAATAATGTAACTGATATCAACGTAGATGAACAATTACCTATCGGTGATTTTGATTTATCTGAATTAAAATATACTATCGATAAAAATGACATCGTTGAGTACGTAAGAAGTAGTGGTGAAGACGATGCAACCATGTTACTTGCAACCGAGGTATTAAAAATTATATTTGATAATGGGTTAATTCAGTTTAAATTAAATGATGAATCATTTGATTTCTTATTTAGATTATCATTAATTAGAAACAGCCCAATCACAGACATACCAGCTTATTTACAAGGCTTTGATTATGAAGGTTATGAGTTTGAACAGTCATTAAGAAATCGATTTGATGAATTTGTATTTACTATGGCATTAACTAATCAAACGTATTTTACAATTTCTGAACGATCATTTAATCGCATGATATATAAACAAATGGAAGGCTTTGAAAATGCCCGTTTCGAGTTCGAATATGAAGATGAACTTGGCAATCCACAAACGATTACTGTAGGTCTTGAAGCCGTTTGGTTTGAGTTTAGAGTAGAAGAAGTAAATTCCGAAGAAATCATCTATTTACAAATTAAAGGATTGTTTAATATTGATGGTATAAAATCATTATTACTTATTAGAGCAGATGAAGTTATTGGCTTTGACGAAGATGTTTATGCGTTTGATTTAAGTGAAATTACAATCGGTAAAGAATCAGGTAAAGAGTTTTTAAATGTTACTAACTTACAACCATTTAAAGACTACTTAAGCACTATGGAAGACTTTTACTTCGGCTATTTTAGTGAAGAAGGCTATATTATCATTGATACAGTTCGTTTAACTGACTTAATGGCAGAAGGGACACAATCAGGTGTCGTTGAAGTTAACAAAGTTGAAATAGTTGATCGTGCCTTACGTATTCATGTCGTAGCGACTGATCCTTCATTACAAAATATTTTAGATAGTTTCTCAGGTGCCATTTATGATGTATTCTCAGATCCTAATTTAAATACTGAGTTAGAATCTGTACTAGATACTACCAATCCTGGCCCAGAACAAGATACCTATAATCAGATATTAACCATTCAAGCTAAAATTGATAATAATGAAGAAATCACCGATGAAGATGTTAGTGCACTGTTTGAGAATTTTGACGAGATGTCACCAGAAGCACAACAAGCATTCCTTGAAACATTTAACGGTTTAATCGATCCAAGTTTACTTGAAGATTATAATAATAATTTCGAATAAAAAAACTATGAAAACCTATAGTGAAAAAGCTGTAGGTTTTTTTTCATTAATCTTTCATTTTTATCCTTTATTGTTTATAATAAGCAATGAAAGTATTGGTGATATTAATGGAAAACAGAAATTTTATTCGCACAATAATCGAAGAAGACCTAAAAAGTGGAAAGCACGAAGTTCCAATTACCCGTTTTCCACCAGAACCAAATGGGTTCTTACATTTAGGTCATGCACGAGCAATTTTAACAAACTATAATTTAGCCACTGAATATGGTGGATATTTTAATTTACGCTTTGATGATACAAACCCTGTTAAAGAGGATTTGATTTTTGTTGAAGGAATGAAAGAAGATATTTCATGGTTAGGTGTTAAGTGGAAACATTTACTATTTGCTAGTGATTATTTTGATGAAATGTACGAACGCGCGATGTTATTAGTAAAAAAAGGATTAGCCTATGTATGTGATTTAACTCCTGATCAAATAAAAGAATACCGTGGAGATTTAACCAGTCCTGGGAAAAACAGTCCCTATAGAGAACGTCCTATTGAAGAAAACATACGTTTATTTGAAGGGATGAAAAACGGAGAATATGAAGATGGTGCAAGAGTACTACGCGCCAAAATTGATATGGCAAGTCCAAATATGAATATGCGTGATCCAATTGTTTACCGTATACAACGTGCGCATCATCATAATACAGGGGATAAATGGTGTATTTATCCAATGTATGACTTTGCACATCCTTTAGAAGATGCTATAGAAGGGATTACACACTCACTTTGTAGTTTAGAATTTGAAGATCATCGACCTCTTTATGATTGGTTTGTAAAATACTGCGAAATGCCAAAAGTTCCTAGACAAATTGAGTTTGGTAAACTCATTATGGCTAAACAAGTAACAGGAAAACGTTATATTCGTAAATTAGTTGAAGAAGGTGTAGTTGATGGATGGGATGACCCACGCTTAATTACACTCAGTGGACTAAGAAGACGCGGTGTACCACCTCAAGCCATCCAAGGCTTTATCAATGCATTAGGTCTACCAAAAAGCCAAGGTGAAACAGAAATTGATATGTTTTATGAATATGTGCGTAACTATTTAAGTACTGAGGCACGCCGTATTCATGGTGTAATCGATCCAATAAAAGTAGTCATTACGAATTATGAGTCTGATGAAGTTGAATATTTAGAATCAGAGTTTCATAAAGATAAACCAGAGTTGGGTTCAAGAAAAATATATTTTGGTAAAGAACTTTATATTGAAAGAGAAGACTTCATTGAAGAAAAACCAAATAAAAAATGGAAACGATTGGCTTTAGGTGTTGAAGTAAGGTTAATGTCTGCTTATTTCATAAAAGCAAACAAGGTTATTAAAGATGATTCTGGAAATATCATTGAAATACAGGCAACTTATGATAAACTAACACGTAGTGGATCAGGATTTAATGAAAGAAAGCCGAATGGAAACATACATTTTGTCGAAGCATCAACCGCTAAAGAAGTTGAAATCCGTTTATACGATGAGTTAATAAATGATTTTGACAATAAAGAGTTGCCTTTTGAAGAAAAAATCAACAAACATTCAAAAATTATCAAAAAAGGCTATATTGAAGGCGATGTTGTTCCAAAAGAAAGTGAGCCATTCCAATTCACTAGAATGGGTTATTTTGCACTCGATAAAGACACAAACGAAAATAAATTAGTCTTTAACCGTGTTGTAGAGCTAAAATCATCGTTTAAACTGTAAAAAATAAAAAAATAAAGCAATATAGGTTGCATTATTTCTAAATTAGTGTATTATAAAGTAGGAACTTAAGCGCAATAGGCAATTTATAAGAAATAAAGAACAAATTAGTTTGTACATTCTTATGAGTTTCATGCACTACGTTTAAGAAATAATTAAGAATGGAGGAAACAAAATTATGACAGGAACTGTTAAATGGTTTAATGCAGAAAAAGGATTTGGATTTATTACTACTGACGAAGGTGTAGACGTGTTCGCACATTACTCACATATCCAAAAATCAGGATTCAAAACATTAGAAGAAGGCGAAAAAGTATCTTTTGATGTAGTTGAAGGTGCAAAAGGACCTCAAGCTGAAAACATCACTACTCTTTAATTAAAAAAAAGTAGAACAATGGGAAACCTTCGGGTTTCCCATTTTTAATAGATTGGGGTGAATCATCATTATATTTCAAAAAAATATTGAGAATTGGACAGATTGGTCAATAATCTATATGGATACGGATGCATTTAAACCGCTTATTCATGAAATTGCAAAAATACATCAGATTGATGTTGCAGATATTACACCACAAGGCTTCAGTACCAATGCAGTTTTTAAAGTTGGGCACACTATTTTTAAGATATTTGCCCCACCCTCATCTGGAGCGAATACCATCTCTGATTTTAATGCAGAGCTTTTAGCATTAACGCGTGCATATCATTCTGGCGTTAAAGTACCAAAACTATTTCATAAAGGCCGAATAGAATGTAAATATCCGTTTTACTACATGATTTTTGAATATATAGAAGCTTTAGAAGCAAGAGATGTCGTAAAAAAGTATACTATCGAAGAAAAAAAGATTTTTGTTGATAAGATTACAACCATTTTAGAGGCATTAAATGTTACACCAAATGAGTCATCCTATGATGTAACTGTAAAAGAACGCTATAAAATATTTAATAAATGGAAGACATTTCAAATCGGTGTTCAACAACAAGTAGATACTCATATCCAAGCGCTCAAGCTTGAAAACTTAGTATATGTCCATGGTGATATTACTGAAGACAACATACTAATAAGTGAAGATAACGAGGTTTATTTAATTGATTTTGCAGACAGTACCATCGCACCTGCTTACTATGAATATCCTTCAATTGTATTTGGACTTTTCGATTTCGATCAAACTTTATTTAATTTATTTATTAAGGATACACCAATTGATTCGTTTATAGATATGCTATTTGATAGCATATTGTTACATGAGTTTGGTGCGATATTTGTCGAGATGATATTAAACAAAGTAGGATCATTAACAAAAGAGACTTTAGATGATATTTATAAAATCAAACCACTGCTACACCAACTATTTAATAAAAGCGTTCAACACTAATGTTGAACGCTTTTTACAAATACCAATCATATAAACACTTTTGACGCTCGCCTTGTTGATACATTTCATTATCTTCAGGTAAATCAATAATACCAAGTAGTATACCACCAACAGATTCAATCGATTTTCTAGAGGCTATATTATCAGGATTACACGTAATACGTAATGATTTCATATCATGAGCAAGAGCGACTGGTTTTAGTAGTCTGCAAGCTTTACTAGCATAATAATTACCCCGATAAGCTTCTTCAATAAAATAACCGATATTTCCACCATAGTGAATGTTCTTATTAAATCCAATCCGTATATCGATACTGCCTATTGCATCGTTTGTATCTTTCAATTTAATTACATATTGATAACTAGGTAAGTAATCTTTTTCAATATCTTCATCTAACGTTTTTTCTAAGATTAATTCAATTTCTTGATCGCTTAAGCGTGTAAAATTTTTAAATATGAACATATCGCACCACCTTAAGACAATTTTATACTTTTTCTCACT
>NZ_JBIOAG010000052.1:0-11052 GCF_043951795.1 Liberiplasma polymorphum
ACTATTGACATTAAAAAACGAAACACTCCATATGAGAGTTTTTTTTTGTTATCTATGGTTTAATAAAATAATTCATTTTTATTAAGCAAGGATAATCATTAAAATCAATGGTAAGTAAAGCGTTCTATATGATAAAATATGTTGAGTAATAATCATGGACAAATATAAGGTTTAATAAAAATGAAAGGGTATAAAACATGAACAAAACAACGGTTAAAGAAAGTGGTATTAATGATATTTTCAAGGAAAGGTATAGTAATGATACAGTATTATTAGTTGCAACATCAAAAGATGACGTTCCATCTGTTAGATGTGTGGATACATTTTACTATGATGAATCATTTTGGATTGTTACAGATTTGCGTTGTAATTATGTTAAAGACATCCAAGCTAATCCATTTGTTATGATATCCGATGGTGGACACAACAGGTTTTGGTGTAAAGCAGAAATTACAGGGCATCCACTAGAGGTGAAAAATCAAACGATTCGTGAAGTCTATATGAGAGTATTTAGTCATTGGTATGAAGAAGTCAATAATGAAAAGCTAGATAGTGTTTGTTATATTAAAGTAACGCCTTATAAAGGCTATATCCATAAAGATAAACTTGGATATACATTCAATCTTACTGAGGATATGGTCAGTATAAATAACATAACCCATCATATTGATGTTAAACTTAGCCCATTTTGGTAATCTATTGTAGTGACAGTTATGATTTTTTACCGTTTTAATAATTTAATAAGCAATATACATACGATTATACTAAGATATATATTTAAAAATTATAAATTAGGTCTTTAGGTCGTTATTGTAGTATAATGAGTTTGTTATAGTTATGGATAACTATATAGAAAAGAGGCCACATCATGAGTGAGTTAAACTTTAAACTTTATCAAACACCTATGGCTGAAAATATTGGTTCTTATGTTTTGTTCCAAGCGGGAAAAGGGAAAAAGAATCAACCATCGATATATATTGAAAATAGTGTATTTGATTTTATTAGAGGCATTATTTGGAATAAATACCGCGAGTTTGGTAATCAGAAAAAAATTAACCAAATAAATAATGATGATTGGAATCGAATACTAGCTGGGTTTAAAGAAGCGGTTGTCGATTTAAAAAACTGCAAAAGTGCTAAAGATATAAAAAGCATACTATTTATCCCAAATCAAATCGATTTAGAAAGTGAAGCAATATTTCAGTCAAAAGAAAATATTCAAGAATTAATCACCGCGTTGATTGAATGGCTTGAGACCAATCTGAAAAAAGCAAAATATATTTTAATCATACAAAATATCTAACAAGCATTTATTGGTTTGTTAGATATTTTTTTATGAAAAATATTTCAGTTAATTAAAAATGATAGTTTAGCGAAGATCTTGATAATTAATTATATTAATCGCCAGTTCTTGGGTCTGGGTCTTCCTCTCCCCAAATTCTTCTGTTTGTAGACTGTGCATGAAACCAAGCATCTCTAAATATATCACCATATAATGATGAATTACCTGTATAAGCAGTGAAAGCAAGTTCAATAAGTTCAAGGTTAAGATTACGTAGTTCACCTTGACCATTATCATACCAAACATAAACTAAATAACGTCCCCAACTTGTACCGTCTCTACGTGGGGATTCAGGATCTGCTTCTAACACAATTCTTACTGCATTAGTTAATACAAAACAGACATAGTCAGTGACCGCTAAAGACCATGGTCTTGGTGGATTAGTATATGGGGCAGGTGTTGCAACACCTAAATACCTTGTTCTAAACACTACATCATTATCTAGTTCTTTAAACTCTGTTGAATGACCTGTTAGACAGTTTACAAGTTCAACCTCACCTATTCCATCTTCAATAAAATCATAACCTTCATAATCTCGTTCTAATCTTAATGCATCACTACGATCAGAATTCAATTGAGGTGTTGTTTGCGTGTTATCGGTTTCTGTTTGACACGCAGAAAGAACACCTACAAAAAATATAAATAATAGTGTTAACAATAGTTTCTTCATAGTATTCTCCTTATGTTTAGACATTATAACTTAATTTTAACATATTAAATTTCATATATAAAATGTGCAACACCATCCATTGATTTGGAATATTGAAGTTTAGATATTTTATTAAAAGAAAGATCAAAAGTTATGATTATAATTAAGTTTTATTTAAGCTTTTTCATTAAAGGACTTTGGTTGAAATAAGAACTGATTTTTTTTATACTTAAAGCGTAGGAGGTAGATTATGAGTCCAGAGATTGTTGGCTTAAGCATATTATTAATTGGTTTAATGCTCGTTATCGCAAAAGTCATTCGTATTTTTGTACCGTTTTTTTCAAAGTTTTTTTTACCGAGTAGTGTGATTGCAGGGATTCTCTTTTTGCTTTTAGGTCCTGAGGTTATTGGTAGATTGACACCATTTGAATATGGTTTATTTAGCGCGTCTATTATAGAGGTTTTGGGTAGTTTACCAGGTCTTTTAATTAGTGTTATATTTGCCTCACTCTTTCTTGGTAAGAAAATACCTAAGGCAAAAGATATTTGGCTTATGGCAGGGCCTCAGGCTGCATTTGGTCAAACCATAGCATGGGGGCAATATGTATTGGGTATATTAGTAGCGATATTGATACTTGTTCCATTTTTTGGAGCAAACCCTATGGTTGGGGCCTTAATTGAGATTGCTTTTCAAGGAGGACATGGAACCAGTGCCGGTCTTGCGAGTACCTTTGATGAACTAGGTTTTTCTGAGGGTGCTGATCTTGCAATTGGTCTTGCGACAGTCGGTGTCGTATCAGGTGTTATATTTGGTGTTTTCATTATCAACTGGGGTGTTCGTAAACATAAAACGAAGTTTTTAAAAGACCCGAGTGAGTTTAATGAGTCACAATTACGCGGGATTATTGATCCTGAGGAGCGTGAGGGTTATGGTAAAATGTCAGTGAGTCCAGAGTCTATTGAGCCACTCGCGTTACATTTTGGCGTAATTGCAATCGCTATTTTACTTGGTCAAGGGTTATTATCGCTTTTTCTTTTTATTGAGCAAAATACCTATGCTAGTAATGGTGGGTTTCAGTTGTTCGCTTATATGCCACTATTCCCACTTGCCATGATTGGTGGAGTTGTTGTTCAGTTGTTTTTAGATAAGTTTGATAGTAATAATTTAATTAGTCGTCCGATGATAAATCGTATACAAGGACTTGCATTAGATTTTTTAATTGTTAGTGCGATAGCTGCACTTAGTTTACAAGTTATTGGCGAGAATATTGTTATCTTTTTAACGCTTGCTATTGTAGGAATAAGTTGGAACTTATTTGCGTTTTTCTTCTTCGCAAGACGAATGATTCCAAAATATTGGTTTGAACGCGGAATTGGAGATTTAGGTCAGTCGATGGGGATGACCGCTGCAGGGCTCATGCTAATACGCATAGTTGACTCTGAGGGTGAAACTGGTGCTATGGAGGCGTTTGGATATAAGCAGTTAATGTTTGAACCGCTCGTTGGTGGAGGGTTTATGACTGCACTGAGTGTCCCCTTAATTTATCAGTTTGGACCAATCCCGATATTAATTTTTTCTTTTGTGGTAATGCTCATTTGGATGATGCTAGGATTGTTGTATTTTGGTAAGAAAGACTCAAGTGAAATTAAAGCATAGTTAAAAATAGATGTCACCAAAATGAACTGCACCTTTTCTATTGGAAGTACTTATGACCAATATTTGGTGCAGTTTTTAATGTGTCTATTTTTATTTTAAATTATATGTTACCATCAGATTCAATGGCTTAAGCCGTTGGCTAACAAAGCGTTTTCAAAAAAAGTTCTTTAATTTATATGGTATAATCATTCCAATTAATAAGGGGGCAAAAATATGAGTACGCTTAAGTTTCAGTATACAAGAACCGATTTTAATTATGTACAGTATTATGTTAATGGAACTTGGAAAGAAGGAAAGCTAAAAAGTGAAGATTCACTTAATATCCCAACGATGGCAACCGTTTTTCATTATGGACAAGAAGCTTTTGAAGGCTTAAAAGCATTTAAACGAAAAGATGGAAAAGTTCAGATTTTTAGACCTTATGAAAACGCCAAACGATTTCAGGCTTCTTGTGGGTACTTACTTATGCCTAAGGTTGAGATTGAAGACTTTGTCCAAGCGGTTATAAAAACCGTTAAAGCCAATCTAAAATTTGTACCAGATTATGGAACGGGTGGCGCTTTATATATAAGACCTTACATGATTGGTGTGGGTGAAACTTTAGCACCAACCCCTTCGCCTAGTTATATATTTGGTGTTGTAGTAGCTCCTGTTGGGGCTTTATTTAAAGGCTCATTAACTCCAGTTAATTTATTGGTATCAGAATATGACCGTGTTGCCCCTTTAGGAACTGGACAATATAAAATAGGTGGGAACTATGCTGCGAGCATGTTTGCTCAAAATCTAGCCCGTTTAAAAGGATATGATGATTGTTTATTTTTAGATCCTACTAGTCATACTAAAATTGAAGAAGTCGGTGCAGCTAATTTCTTTGGTATTACTAAAGATAATGTATATATATCACCGAACTCGCCATCTATTTTAAAAAGCATCACGAATATGTCACTCAAGTATATTGCAGAATATATACTTGGAATGAAGATTTCTTCAAGTGATATTTATATTAATGAGTTAGATCATATAGTAGAAGCTGGTGCTTGTGGGACAGCGGCTGTTATTACGCCAATTCGTAGTCTTGATTTTAATAATAATGTTCATATTTTTCCAACCCTTGATGCGGCAGGGCCTATTACACAAAAACTATATAACTTACTAACAGGCATTCAAACTGGGGATGTATTAGATCCAGATCATTGGACTATGATTGTTGAATAAATCCCTTAAAGGCGCACTGATATATTAGTACGCCTTTTTATTTAATCTGAGTTGGCTATAAATATTATTGGTTAATTACCTAGAGTTGATTACCTCGTTGTTTAACATAGTCGTTTTGGTATGATATGATAGTTATATAGATATACACTAAAATTTTATAAAGAGGCGATTTGATGAAAGATAATCATAATGAAAAACATGACCATTCAGATCATCATAATCACGACGAAATGATCAAGGATTTTAAGGGTCGTTTTATTGTTTCATTAATTGTAACGATTCCTATTTTATTACTTTCAACAATGATTCAAGAATGGTTTAATTTTACAATTGAGTTTACTACAAGACCTTACGTATTGTTTATATTATCAACGGGTATTTTTATTTACGGTGGATGGCCATTTTTAAAAGGCACAGTCAGTGAAATAAAAGATAAAAATCCCGGTATGATGACACTCATTGCCCTTGCGATTAGTGTGGCGTTTTTATATAGTAGTGCAACAGTTTTTGGATTAGAAGGCAATGATTTCTTTTGGGAGCTTGCTACATTAATTGTAATTATGCTACTTGGACACTGGATTGAAATGCGTTCAGTCATGAATGCATCTAAAGCAATTGAAAAACTCGCTGAAATGATGCCAAAAGAAGCATGGCTTGTGAAAGACAATGAGACAAAAAAGGTTTCAGTCGATGAACTTAAAAAAGGCGATATAGTCCTTGTTAAACCGGGGGAGAAACTTCCGGTTGATGGAGTAATTGTTGAGGGTAAAAGTTCTATTGATGAATCGTTTGTTACAGGCGAATCAACCCCAGTTAAAAAATCAAAAGAGGATAAAGTTTTAGGGGGTTCTATCAATGGCGATGGTTCAATCAAAGTTAAAATAACAAATTTAGGGAAAGAAAGTTATTTATCTAAAGTAATTGATTTAGTTAAAGATGCTCAAAAAAACAAATCAAGGACACAAGGAATAGCGGATAAAGCAGCATTTTATCTCACGATAATTGCGATTACGGTTGGGATAACTACATTTGTTGTATGGCTAATAATTACTCAAGATTTAGCGTTTTCTGTTACACGTATGGCAACGGTTATGGTAATTACTTGCCCTCATGCTTTAGGGCTTGCAATTCCACTGGTTGTAGCACAATCAACCGCAAAAGCAGCACAAAACGGTCTTCTTATTAGAAGCCGAACAGCTTTTGAGAACGCGCGTAATATTGATGCCATAGTATTTGATAAAACAGGGACGCTTACTGAGGGATCATTTGAAATTTCAACCATTAAAATTGTTCATGATGATTATGATGAGACATCATTCCTTAAATATGTTGCGTCCGCAGAACAAGACTCAGAACACCTACTTGCAACAGGTATATTAAAGAGTGCTAAAAAGAAAGAAATAAGTCTATATGATATAGAAGACTTTGAAGCAATGAAAGGCAAAGGAATCAAAGCCACTGTGAATAATAAGTTAGTGGAAATTTTAAGTCCAAAAGCCGCAAAGGAGCGTATAGATAAAGAAATAGAGTTGAGTGATGAATCACTTACAACTTATGTCTATGTTTTTATAGAAGATAGCTTAATCGGAGTTGTTGGCTTAAGCGATAAAATTAGAAAATCATCTTACAATACAATTAAAACATTAAAAGAAAAAGGAATAGCTTGTTATTTAGCCTCAGGCGACAACGAAGAAACTACGAAAAAAGTTTCAGAAGCACTTGGACTTGACGGATACTATAGTGAAGTATTACCTGATGAAAAACAGTCTATTATCGATGAACTACATAAAAAACATAATTTAATTGCAATGACAGGTGATGGGGTAAACGATGCACCTGCACTAGCTAAAGCAGATATTGGGATAGCCATTGGTTCTGGGACAGATGTAGCCGTGGAAACGGCAGATATTGTCTTAGTAAACAGTGATCCTAGTGATATCTTACATCTTGTAAATTTTGGTAAGAAAACCTATCATAAAATGATTCAAAACTTAATTTGGGCAACAGGTTATAACATCATCGCAATTCCACTTGCTGCAGGGGTTCTTTTTTCAATAGGGTTTATTATATCGCCTGCCATTGGAGCGATATTTATGTCTCTTAGTACAATCATCGTTGCAATCAATGCTAAACTACTAAATTACAACCAATAAATATTATATAGGTATATATTGTATAGTATGTATACCTATTTTTTCTTGAAAATAAACAATAGTTTATTGATTTAGAAGTTAGTTTAAGCTACAATTTAATAGTGTTTAACAATATTCTAAGCGTATTTTGTATTGAATTATACTTCAAAATTTAGGAGATTAACCATGGAACATTTTGTGACAAATATAGATATTTTAAAAGAAAAAGGACTCCTAAAAGTTGAGGTTATGTACAAAGCAATTTTACTCATCTATACTGAAGGAAAACTTTATGCAATCGAAGATAGATGTCCACATCTAGGGATATCCCTGGCCACAAGCAAAATTGATAATAACACAATTAAATGTAAAGAACATGGTTTACCGATATCACTTATAACAGGGGAAGTTATGAGTGAAACACAAGCAAGTTTTTTAAGGCTAGATAAAAACAGTAGACATATCAAAACGTACCCAGTTTTTATCAAAGATGACAAAGTTTATATTAAAATTTAGATAGTTATTATATAAGGGATCAATGCTATTATTGTGCAAATAACCCAATTAATAATATAGTCGCAACAGTAGTACTAATTAATTCTAATTTTATAAATATATAGATAATTCTATTTATTAGTAAATGGTTTGAGATAAAAAACTAACAATAAAAATGTAAGGGAGAAAAAAATGAAAAGAATAAGTATTATTTTTACTATGTTTTTAACTATTTTCATTATTTCAGCATGTACAAATGATTCAAAAAGGGATAACTTTGATCCAATTGAGTTACCCACGGAAAAGGTTGAACTAAGCTTTTGGTATGGAAGAAATCAAACCGAAGGGCAACGTCTTGAAGCATTATTTGAATCATTTAAAAATGAATATCCTGAACTTGATGTTACGCTAACAGCATCTAGTGGATTAAGTTTAACGCAAGGTACTTTACGTGAAAATGTTATGAATGCAATGAAGGATGATTTAGGCCCTACGATAATGTTAGGGAGTCTTAGTGATCAGGCGTATTATGTAGACGCAAGTTATATTTTAGCACTGGATGACTATATTAATCATCCTACTATTGGTATTGATAAAAATGATTTTATTCAAAGCTTTATAGAAGAAAACAAACTATCAGGAAAATACTATGGCTTACCTTTTTCTAAATCACCCGAGATTATTGTTTATAATAAAACATTATTTGATCACTATAATATTGTCATCCCAACTAATCGTGCAATAACATGGAACGATTTTGAAGTAATGACTAATACGCTTATTGGAAATGCTTCAATGAAGACAAAATATTTATATAGTATTGACTATCCTACACATTTTTATTTGACCGAGACAAATGCATGGGATGCTGGATTTACAACATTAGAAGGCAACATCCTAATCGGTGACGATAATGGAAATACAGAATCTATGCTGATTCATATTAAGAGTATGTTTGATAACCACACACTTGTATTACCTTCACAAGAAGGAGCACGTATAGATGGGTCTAGGTTATTACATCAAGGATTAGTTGCAATGATTCAAACAACCACTCGAGCAACACGGTTTAATATACCAACACAAACGAGTGTTCATAATGGTAAATTTGATTTATTTGAAATTGGCTTTATGCCAGCGTTTCAATCAACTACGTGTTTGTTTGATGAGGTATCATCTGAAAAATGTTCAGTAAATTATATTGGGAATAATCTTTCTATTAATGCTAATGCAACAGAAGAAGAACAACTAGTAGCGTGGTTGTTTATAAAGCACCTTACAAACACTGAAAACAGTGCGAATTTAGGCATTGAATTAGGTACATATCCAGTACGTTATTCGGCGATTGAAAGTAATGCCTATCAAACATTCTTGAATACATCTTATAGTACTTCAGGGGATAATACACTCTATTATCAAGCTCAGGCAGCAAAAGCTGCTTACCAGCAAATGAACTATTATCAACATATTCCGGTATTTACTGGAAACCCTGATTCAGATAAAGTTTCGCACAATGTTAGTATCATGATAACCTCACTTCAAACTGGCGATAGTGTTGAAGCTGTTATACAAAGGTTTAAGACTAATATTAGATAAGAAAATGGTTTTTCAAGTGTGCTTATCAAAAAATGAGGTATTTAAATGAGAACAATTACAGTTGAACCTTACAATCCAATGTGGCCAAGTGAATTTTTAGCAATCAGAAGCTATTTACTAAAGTCATTAAAAGAACAAGTCATCTGTATTGAGCATGTTGGAAGTACAGCTGTATTTGGACTTAGTTCTAAACCGATTATTGATATTGATATCGTGATAAGTAGTTA
This sequence comes from Liberiplasma polymorphum, assembly GCF_043951795.1. Lineage (NCBI taxonomy): Bacteria > Bacillati > Mycoplasmatota > Mollicutes > Liberiplasmatales > Liberiplasmataceae > Liberiplasma > Liberiplasma polymorphum. Next base: position 9,314 of record NZ_JBIOAG010000052.1, read on the forward strand.
TGATGTCTTTGATGAGGTTAAAGCCATTTTAGAAACTCTAGGCTATTATCATAATGGTGATCAAGGTATTAAAACACGTGAGGCATTTAAGTATGCGACGACATCTTTTATGACACATCACTTATATGTGTGTCCCCAAAATAGTGTTGAACTCAAAAAACACCTATTATTCCGAGATCATTTAAATGCCTGTGAAGTAGATAAAAAGGCCTATGCTAATATAAAAATAGAAGCCGCGAAGAGACATCCTCATGATATAGAGGCTTATCTAAAGATGAAAGGTATATTCATTAATAAGATTTATAAGCATCTTGGATTATAGACAATAAAATGGTATTTAGATTGACAAAAATAGTGAATTCTTGTAAACTTTACCCGAACAATAGCTCTATATGGCAAAGTAATTATCGTGGAGGATTTATGAAAAAATTGTTTACTATCCCAAATAGTCTAAGCTTATCTCGGTTAGTCTTTTTACCTTTACTTTACATCTTTTTATGGCAAGAAAAATTCGCTTTGTTTTTTGTGCTGTTTACCGTTTTAGGTTCCACAGATTTCTTAGATGGATATTTGGCTAGAAAATGGAATCAAGTAAGTAAGTTGGGTAAAATGCTTGATACAGTAGCGGATATGTTTTTTTACATTTCAATTGCTTATTACTTATACTATTTATATCCACATGCTATTATGTCAAACCGATACTTTTTAATCGCAGCTTTTAGTGTTTATGGATTAAGTTTTATGATTCCACTTGTTTTATATAAAAAAGCTTATACCCTGCATACCCGAATATTAAGAAGTAACGCAGTCCTTGTATATTTCATGATGTTGTTATCATTTTTCATGAGTACAACGATTTTATTAAGTATAATTTTAACGATATTCGTGATTGGGTTTTTAGAACAAATCTTAATTTTTATAAGATTTGGAGCAGTTGATCAAGATACAAGTTCTTATTTTGCATTAAGTTTAGAACGTAAATTAAAAGAATGGATTTTAGATAGATCAGCGTATAGTTTGTATATTAGTCATAAATCAAAATAAAACAGTACATCCTTATCACCTATGGATGTACTGTTTTTCTAAAATATATACTTAAATATTATGTTCCGCAATAAGTCACAAACTCAGTATCTAATGAAGGAACTTCACGGTACTTTTTAGAAACATCTAGATTAAAAGGATTTCTTAAAACATTTAAATACTCGTTATAGACTTCTAAATTTCCGTTACTCATTACGTGATCAAGTATGCGTTTGACTATTTGATTTCTTGGAATGATGATTGGATTATGTTTTTTCATTAAATCAAAAGGATTATTTTCAGAATTTATACGTTTTTTCCATACGAAATCCCATGCTTTAAAGGCATGCGTTTCAAAAAAATCATCATTAGAATAGTCTTGAAATGTTAGGGAAACCAGTGTTTCTGTATAATCTACTTTATATGTTTGCATAAGTTTTAATAAGTCATCAACAAGTGGGATATCACTGTCTATCATTTTTGATATACCTAATTTTTTTGTCATCATCTTGTAATAATGATCTTCAAATAAATAACCGAATTGTTCAAGCGCATGTTGAACTTTTTTTAATGCTATCTCATGATTACTATCAATCAAAGGAAGAATCATTTGGCCAAGCTTTGCAAGATTCCATGAGCCAATGTAAGGTTGGTTACCAAAAGCGTATCTTCCGTTACTATCAATAGAACTATAAACAGCGTTTAAATCAAAATGG
>NZ_JBIOAG010000053.1:0-10850 GCF_043951795.1 Liberiplasma polymorphum
TATATGAAGTTTCAAGATTACGTTTATAAACGTCCTGATATGGAGGCGTTTAAAGCAGAATTCACAGCGGCACTTGATCAGTTTATCAATGCAAATACTGTGGATGCACAAGAAGCAGCTATGGATACCATCAATCAATTAAGATTTAATTTTAATACCATGCACACTTTAGCTTCAGTAAGACATACTATTGACACAAAAGATGAGTTTTATGACAAAGAAGAAGAATTCTTTAATGAAAATTCACCAATATTTTCACAACTTAATAATCTGTATTATAAAGCATTAACTAATGCAACATTTGCGGATGCATTAAAAGAAAGAAAAGGAACGTTATTGTTTGATCAAGCAGAACAATCATTAAAAACATTTAAAGATGAGATATTACCATTACTTCAAGAAGAAAACAAACTTACAAGTGCTTATCAAAAACTTTTAGCAGGAGCTGAAATTGATTTTGAAGGCGAAAAACGCAATTTAAGTCAAATGGCACCATTTGCTCAAAGTAAAGATAGAGCAATGAGAAAAAACGCAAGCAGTGCGGTATCTAACTGGTTTTCTGAAAATGAAAAAACCCTTGATGAACTTTATGACAAACTGGTTAAGATTCGTGTAGAAACCGCTGAAAAACTAGGCTATCCATCATTTACTGAACTTGCTTATGACAGATTAGGTCGTCTTGATTATGGTAAAGAAGAAGTCGCAAATTACCGTAAGCAAGTATTAGAAAACATCGTACCATTGGTTCAAGAACTAGTTGATAGAAAAGGTGAACGTCTAGGGATTAAAAACATGATGAGTTATGATTTATCATTAGATTTCTTATCTGGTAATCCAACCCCTAAAGGCGGTAAGGATTGGATGGTTGAACGCGCCCATAAAATGTATAGTGAAATGAGCGATGAAACCCGTACATTCTTTGAATTTATGTTAGATAAAAACCTAATGGACTTAGAAGCTAAAAAAGGAAAAGCCGGTGGTGGATATTGTACTTATATACCAAATTATCAATCACCCTTTATCTTTGCGAACTTTAACGGCACTAAGCATGATGTTGATGTGTTAACTCATGAGGCTGGTCATGCGTTTCAAGTATTTAGCAGTAGACACCACGAAGTTCCAGAATACTTGTGGGCCACACTTGAAGCAAGTGAAATTCATTCAATGAGTATGGAGTTCTTTGCTTGGCCTTGGATTAATCTATTCTTTGAAGAGGACACTGAAAAATACAAGTTTTCACATTTATCAGGTTCTTTAACATTTATACCTTATGGTGTTGCAGTAGATGAGTTCCAACATGAAATTTATGCAAATCCAAACCTAACACCAGATGAAAGAAAATCATTATGGAGAGAAATTGAAAAAAAATACTTACCATATAAACAATATGATAATGATGACTTCTTAGAACGTGGTGGATTTTGGTTTAGACAAGGTCATATTTTTAGTGCACCATTTTATTACATAGACTATACTTTGGCACAAGTTTGTGCATTCCAATACTGGGTAAGAGATCAAGAAAACCATGAAGAAGCATGGAACTCTTATGTAAAACTATGTCAAGCAGGTGGTTCAAAACCATTTGTTGGACTTATTAAACTTGCAGGATTAAAAAATCCATTTGAAGATGGAACTATTGCAAAAACCGTTCCTAAAATTAAAGCATATTTAGACTCGGTTGACGATACTAAGTTATAAACGATAAAAAAGAGCCCTATATTATTTTGTGTTTACAAAATAATAGGGCTTTTTATTAAAAAAAAACTGACGGTTGGTGAAAAGTGTGGGATTAAATGCCAGCAAACATATTAATTAAGAGCTTAACTCACATTTGTATTTCATCACAAGTTTATACAGACATATTATGGTATAATTAAAGTGCCAAACAATTCGATAAAGGAACTATAAAAGCGAGTACTATACCCTTTGAATTGTTTGGCGACGTTCCTTGGGGTGTAGTGCTCGCTTTTATAGTATAGGAACGTATTATGTCTAAAAAAATATTTTGTAAGTTTTGTGGTGGAATAGCTCATAAGCACGGGAAAACATCTAAAGGAACTCAGCGTTATAAATGTAAGTACTGTTGTAAAACATTCCTTTCAAATTACACACCACTCACGTATTTAAAACATGGAAAGACTCTATTCAAGAAGTTCATTGGTTATATGATCGATGACGTCACTTTAGAAGTCGCTGCAAGAAACTTAAAAATCGACGTTAAAACAGCTCACTACTATCGATACTTAGTTTTTCATGCGATTGAGCATTATCAAGAAAAAATAAAACTTTCAGGTACCATATTAATTGATGAAACATTTATTAGTATTAAAGAAAAACCTTATAAAATAGTGCGTCCTGATGGCAAAAACATTAGAGGACTGTCGTTTAATCAGTTGTGCATAATTACAATGATCAGTTTAAAAGGTGAGTGCGTTGCGAAAGTATCTTCTAGAGCAACAGCGCAACCTGAAGATTACAAACGACTATTCAATATGAATATGGGCCAAGTAAAAGCTTTTATTCATGATGGTAATCCTAAACAAGTCCAATTTATGAATCAGTATTCTGTGACAAAGGTGAATCCAAGGAAAGTTGGGATAGATAACTTCTCAACAGAGTTAGTTGATTCATTACACAGTAGTTTAAAAAGATATTTGTTTAAACATGCTGGATATAAACTAAAATACTTACAGCACTACCTAAACTTTTTTGTATACAGGTATAATCATTTAGTTAGAGGTAGCAACAAAACAGGAATAATAAAAAATAAAAACGATATATTAAACGAACTATACTCCCAAGTAAAGAACAGTAGCAAAAATATAAAATACAGAAACTACTTAAGCGATAAAGGAATTACTGATATATTGGAAAACATCCGGTAATCCCACACTTTTCACCAACCGTCAGTTTTTTTTCTGACGGTTGGTGAAAAGTGTGGGATTAAATGCCAGCAAACATATTAATTAAGAGCTTAACTCACATTTGTATTTCATCACAAGTTTATACAGACATATTATGGTATAATTAAAGTGCCAAACAATTCGATAAAGGAACTATAAAAGCGAGTACTATACCCTTTGAATTGTTTGGCGACGTTCCTTGGGGTGTAGTGCTCGCTTTTATAGTATAGGAACGTATTATGTCTAAAAAAATATTTTGTAAGTTTTGTGGTGGAATAGCTCATAAGCACGGGAAAACATCTAAAGGAACTCAGCGTTATAAATGTAAGTACTGTTGTAAAACATTCCTTTCAAATTACACACCACTCACGTATTTAAAACATGGAAAGACTCTATTCAAGAAGTTCATTGGTTATATGATCGATGACGTCACTTTAGAAGTCGCTGCAAGAAACTTAAAAATCGACGTTAAAACAGCTCACTACTATCGATACTTAGTTTTTCATGCGATTGAGCATTATCAAGAAAAAATAAAACTTTCAGGTACCATATTAATTGATGAAACATTTATTAGTATTAAAGAAAAACCTTATAAAATAGTGCGTCCTGATGGCAAAAACATTAGAGGACTGTCGTTTAATCAGTTGTGCATAATTACAATGATCAGTTTAAAAGGTGAGTGCGTTGCGAAAGTATCTTCTAGAGCAACAGCGCAACCTGAAGATTACAAACGACTATTCAATATGAATATGGGCCAAGTAAAAGCTTTTATTCATGATGGTAATCCTAAACAAGTCCAATTTATGAATCAGTATTCTGTGACAAAGGTGAATCCAAGGAAAGTTGGGATAGATAACTTCTCAACAGAGTTAGTTGATTCATTACACAGTAGTTTAAAAAGATATTTGTTTAAACATGCTGGATATAAACTAAAATACTTACAGCACTACCTAAACTTTTTTGTATACAGGTATAATCATTTAGTTAGAGGTAGCAACAAAACAGGAATAATAAAAAATAAAAACGATATATTAAACGAACTATACTCCCAAGTAAAGAACAGTAGCAAAAATATAAAATACAGAAACTACTTAAGCGATAAAGGAATTACTGATATATTGGAAAACATCCGGTAATCCCACACTTTTCACCAACCGTCAGAAAAAAAAGCAAACATTAGTTTGCTTTTTGAATGGTTACTGGTTTACCTTCATAACGAATTGATTTTAAACTATTTTCAATCATTGGTACATGCTTTTTATCAATTGAGAAAAATGATTTTTGATAAGTGATGTTAACATCATTTATGTGGTTATTCTTTAACTTTGTTCTATCTTGTAAAAGACTGACAAACTTTTTAGGTGTTAGGCCTAATTTTGAACCGACATTAATTGAGTATTTAACAGATGCGCCTGAAGATGATCTGCGAGAATTTGAAGTATTTCTATCATTAGATTTACCTTTTGGTCCTCTAGTAGTCGTTGTATTTCTTGAAAAATCTTCGTTAATATTATCTGAATTTTCAATCGTGACTTCTTTTGCAAGTAAAGCCGCTACAACGTTTTCTGCATCATAAAATTTTACGAGTTCTTTTGCGATTGATTTATATTGAAGATGTTTATTAGATGTAATAAGGGCTTCAATACGTGAGAATTCATTTTGCATAGCAATGTTTAAAACATTGTCAAGTGTAGGTAATTCACGTTTTGTAATCTCAGCTTGAGAAAATTTCTCGATATCTTTAATTGTGTAAAGATCTTTTTTTGTTGCAAGTGTAAATGCGTAACCTTTTCTGTCAACGCGTCCTGTTCTACCAATACGGTGAACATAATAATCACTTTTCTCTGGTACATCGTAATTATAAACTGCATCAACATTTTTGATATCTAAACCACGTGCTGCAACATCTGTTGCGACTAGGATATCTAATTGTCTTTTGTGGAATTTGTTTAGAGTTTCTAAACGTTTAGTTTGAGGTAAGTCGCCATGAATTTTATCGACGCTATAACCTTCTTTTGTAAGTAATTCCATTACTTGGTCCACTTTATTTTTCGTGTTACAGAACACTAATGATAAAGTTGGATTATATACCGTTAGTAAGCGTTTAATCGCTTCAATTTTATTTTTTTCCTGAACGTGATAAACATATTGCGAAATATTTTTATTAGTCTGATCTGATGGCACTACCGTAATATGTTTTGGGTCGTTCATATATTTTTGAGATAAGGCAAGGATTGGTCTAGGCATTGTAGCCGAGAACATAATCGTTTGTCTTTCTTTGTTTGCCGTTTCTAGTATGATTTCAATATCTTCTTTGAAGCCCATATTTAACATTTCATCGGCTTCATCAAGTACAAAGTACTTTATAAAATCTAAACGGACAAGTTTACGGTTAATGTGATCAATCGTTCTACCAGGAGTACTAACGATGATTTGTGGTTTCTTTTTTAGTGCATTAATTTGTTTTTGAATTGATTCTCCACCATATATAGCAATTGTCTTAATAGACGGCATATATTTAGAAAATGTATCAAAAGCGTTTTTTACTTGTACAGCTAGTTCTCTAGTAGGGCATAAGATAATCGCTTGAATGTTAGGACTGAACGGATCAATACCTTGTAAAATTGGAAGTGCGAAAGCAGCGGTTTTTCCTGTACCTGTTTGTGAATGTCCTATAATATCTAAACCTTGTTCAATTAGAGGCATTGTTTTTAGCTGTATTTCTGTAAAAGTTTGAAAGCCCATTTCTGTAATGGCCTTTTCAATAAATGGATTTGCGTGTGTCATATTTGTTCCTTTCTTGACTCAAAACAATTGATTATAACACGCTACAGTTAAATGTCAATCAATATTATCTTTTATTTGTAATTAAAGCGTTATTATTCTAATATAGTGTAAAATAAGGGTATATTTAGTATAATTAACAGTAATTGGAAAAGAGGTGATGCAATTGAAAATCATTAAAAAAGTCATGGTAGGATTGAGTTTTACTATTTATGTGTTATTTTTTTACTTCATTATTTTTGGTGGGTTAGTTTTCAAGGTGTATCAACCTCAACCAACAGATCTAGCTTATGATAGCTCACTTTTTAAAGAAGTCACTGGCAATATTCAGTATGCTTATTTAATGGAAGAAAGATTAGAAGCGTTTGATATAAGGCTTGCGCTTATAAAAGAAGCAGAAGTATCGGTTGATGTTTCTTATTACGCCGTACATAATGACGAGGCAAAAGATATCTTTTATGGCGCATTAATCGAAGCCGCAAATAGAGGTGTTCAAGTTAGGTTTATCATTGATGGATTTATTGAAGGTGGGATTCTTAGTGATTTTGAAGGTATTCAAACACTAAATAACCACGAAAACATTGAAATCAAATATTATGAACCAATTAATATCTTTTTAGTTCACAGTATGCAAAACAGGTTACACGATAAACTGATAATCGTTGATGCACATTACGGCATTATTGGGGGTAGAAATATTGGTAATCGCTATTATTTTGAGATGGAAAGTCCAAATGAAGCAACTATGGATAGAGATGTTCTAATCTTTGGAGATGCTAGAATTCAAGCGGTAGATGACATGCAAACGTATTATGAAGAACTGTTTAACAGTGCCTATTCACATACGGTTAAAACACAGTCAATTATCATGAATGAAAGCAAGTATTTAGATAAATATCATGACTATATACAAAACAAAGACTTTAACTTAACACTTGAAAAAGTAAGTAATGAAGCCATTTTAGTTGATAATATAACCTTTTTAAGAAGTCCTTTGAACAGAATGCATAAAGAACCTGTCATTTTTAACGCACTAGTTGATTTATCTAAAGATTACGATTCAATCATCATTCAAAGCCCCTACATTGTCTTCAACAAGCCTTTAATCGCTATTTTAAGAGATTTTAACACTGAAAACATCACTTTCCTTACAAATAGTATGCACACAAACCAAAATGTGTTAGCTGTTAGTGGGTATTTAAACTATCGAAACAGCCTTGCATCAAATGCAAATTTATATGAGTATCAAGGTGACATGAACATTCATGCTAAAACATTTGTTTTCGGTGATGATATTACTGTTATAGGTTCATTAAATATGGATCCACGAAGTGCATTTCTAAGTACAGAAAGTGTTGTTGTTATTTATTCGCAAGATTTTAATGCCCAAACCAAATCATACCTTAATGATTATATTAACCAAAGTTTTCAAGTAACATCTAGTGGCAACTATTTGGGTGATCCTGATGATTTTCAAGATTCAAGTATCACTCGTAAACTCATTTTATTTTTCTTAAAACCAATTGGATTACTATTTAATGATTTATTATAAAAATTAGTTGCAGAAATTTTACTAAAAAGTTATTATTAGTATGTACACGAATTATGGAGGCCATTATGAAGAAAGTTTTATTACTAAATTTGTTAATTGTGATTACCCTATTAATTGCTGCTTGTTCAAGTAAACCAGTGACTATGCAAAATATAGATAAGCATTTAAATAAAGAAAATGCGATATATATTGATTTACGTAGTTTTGATGAGGTTGAAGAGTTTGGCTATATTGATGGCTTTACTATTTTACCATTTTATGAGATTTTAGAGGTCGAAGGCATATTGGTTCGTTCAAACGGCTGGAGATTTACACCAAATGATATTTGGCGTGCGAGTGCATTAAGGGAACTATTTGATGAATCAAAAACAATTTACATTATGTGTAGATCTGGAAACCGTTCAGAATACGTTTATCAAGCATTAAAGCATTTAGGTTACGAAGATATTCATAATGTAGGTGGAATTATTGATTACCGAGGTAGTAATCTTATAACAAATTAAAGGTTTAGCTGAAGCTAAACCTTTTTATTTTTTATCAAGGGTTTCAATGTAAGTTTTAAAAATGTTAATTGTTGATTCAATAACACGTTTAGTTACAGCATCAGGTGTGTCAAGTGGTGTGTGATAGACGTTAGAACGTGATTGATTTGTCCAACTCATACCGATTAGAGTGGTTGCAATGACACCTTTTTTCGCAAGTTCTGCAGCATCAGTCCCACCTGTTAAAAATGCAATAGGTTTCACTTTAGTTTTGATATCAATAGACTTAGCGATTTTTTGAAGTTCAAGTGCAAGTTCTTTATTAAGTGCTACCGATCCATTAATATCAGTGGTTAAGAAGAAGAGCTCTTTTTCATCATACAAGCAATCTGCATTTAACATAAAAGTTGGGTGTTTAGAAAATGAATCTTTATATTTTTTTGCATAAGCATGTGCGCCACGTAACCCTTCTTCCTCAGCATCAAAACTAATCATTTTAATTTCTGTATGGGTTAAAGGATTTTGACTAAAATGCTCACCTAACACGACGGCAATGTTACTAGCCATTAAATTATCGCCAGCACCAGGTGTTCCTTTACTTGATGCAAAAAACCACATTTGCACAATCAATAATATACCTACCGATAAAGTAATCTTCATTAATAATATCAAAAATGATGCCTCGGGAACTAAATCGATAAACAAACTAAATACGAACATTAACAGTATAAACAAAATGCTTCCTGTTACACGTAGGTTGTAAAGCTTTGGTTGGTGGATAAAAAAATTAAATATTCTTGCACTGTCATGATGTCCACTAATAATAACTGTTTGCTTAATTTCTTTAGTAGGTGTGATCGTTCCAATGATATTTTGAGCAGGTTTTCTAAGATAAAACCAATCAAAAATTGGAAAATATAAAATAAACTGAAAGATTAATAACAAAAGACTAATGCCACTTAACAAGTAGACAAACATTGGATAATCTAACCACAACAAAGCAATGCCTATCAAATAAGCAACAACTAACCAACGAATCCATCCTAAAAATGCTCCTTTATGAACTTTAAAAGGTTGTTTTTCAACATGATTCGCAAACAAAGCCATTTCTTCATAGATTTTTTCTGAACAAGCGATTGATGATTGGGTTCCTGCGAGTCTTGGACCAAACTTATTAATCATTTCTTTTGTTAACGCAAAGACTTTTTTACGCAAAGTTCTGATTTCATCGTTCTTTTTCAATAGTATCACCTCTTAATTATCATTTTATCACGTTCAATGTAAAAGACTGTCTAAATATTTACACGGTATGATAGAATACTACTATGAATTGTGGTGATAAAATGAGAAAAATAAAGAATAAGATACAGTTCGCTAACGAACTTTCTAACTGGTATCGCCTTAATAAACGTAATCTACCTTTTAGAAAAACCAACGATCCTTATAAAATCTATTTAAGTGAAATGATGTTGCAACAAACTCAAATGGACACTGTTTTACCTTATTATGAACGTTTTATAAGCAAGTACCCAACCATTACTGAGTTGGCCAACGCTCCAATGGCTGATGTGTTAAAACTTTGGGAAGGTTTAGGCTATTATAGACGTGCTGCATATTTACATGAAACTGCTAAAATTGTACGTGATGAGCATAATGGTGTTTTTCCTTCAGATATCGAATCCATTAGAAAATTAAAAGGGATTGGTAGATATACTGCAGGTGCAATCCACTCAATTGCATTTTTAAAGCCAACACCAGCCGTTGATGGCAATGTTATGCGTGTGATGAGCCGTATAACAGCATATGATAAGGATATCACTAAAACCACCCATATGCGTGAGATAGAAAATGAAGTTCAAACACTTATCATTCACGAAAATCCAAGTGACTTTACACAAGGGATGATGGAACTTGGCGCATTAGTATGTCAGAAAACACCTAAATGTGAATGGTGTCCTGTTAGTAAACATTGTTTTGCCTTTAACAACAATCAAATAAATCTCTATCCTTATAAAGAAAAGGCAAAAGCTAAAGTTACTGAAGAATATATTGTTTTTGTTGTTATGGATGATGCATCTCATGTTCTTTTAAATAAACGTCCTGGTGATGGTCTTTTAGCAAACATGCTAGAGTTTCCTCAATTTGAAACGAAAGATTTAAAGCAAGCATCTATAGAGTTTATGCAAACGTATAATGTTTTAGTCACTGAAACTGAAAAGTTGTTTGAGATAAAGCATATTTTCACGCATAAAATATGGCTTTTAAATGTATATAAAGTTAGCGTACAAACTAATAAACACTTAAATCTTATCCCAACCAATGACATTCCTACTGCAATGAGTAAGGCACACATAAAAATTCTTGAAAAGCTAAAAAAGTAATCCATCATGATTTCTCGTATTAATCAAATAAACGAGGTGTGCGATGTATTTAATAAAGGAAATGCCTTATAAAGAACGTCCACGTGAAAGGTTTATGCATTATGGCAAAGAAGCTTTATCAAATCATGAGCTGATTGCGATCATATTAAGGACGGGAACGAAAGATTTATCAGTGATTGAGGTTTCAAAAAATGTTCTTTACAAATACGCTTCATTAAAAGCGGTTAATCAAACTAGTGTAAAAGAACTTTCAAGATTAAAGGGCATGGGAACAGTTAAAGCAATTCAACTTTTAGCTGCTTTAGAACTTGGAAAAAGATTGCAAGAAGAATCGTTCAATCATTCAATTGCTTTAACTAATCCCAAATATGTTTTTGACTATTTAAAAACTGATTTAGAGATGTTAAATCAAGAAATGTTTTATGCTTTATATTTAGACATAAAAGGTAAACTCATTAAAAAGCAACTATTATTTATGGGCTCATTAAGTAGTGCGATTGTTCATCCAAGAGAAGTGTTCAAACACGCAGTTACATTAAGTGCTGCTAGCATTATAATTGTGCACAATCATCCATCTGGAGACCCAACACCTTCTAACAGTGATATCAAAATTACAAAGATGATGGTTGAAAACGGAAAGGTTATGGATATTGAAGTTGTTGATCATATTATTATCGGAAAAGGACGCTATTACTCATTTAGAGAACATAAACAATTTTAGTAGACAAATATTGTATTTATGATATAA
>NZ_JBIOAG010000054.1:0-10556 GCF_043951795.1 Liberiplasma polymorphum
TATGTTATGGAAAAGGACCATTTTTAAGTTTTTAGCCATGTGTATATAGCGGTGTTAAAATGTAGAATTTTAGGAAATTTCATTCCGCTATAAAACAACATTTTCAAAACGCTATTGACATTTACATAAAAGAAAAGCTAGATTTACTTGAAGCATGCTATATAATTAAAATATGTATGTTTAACTTTAAGGGGGACTATTTAATGGATGTAAAACAGAAACTAGATGTTTTCATGGAGAGTGTTCAAAAAGATAATTTTAAAAAAATTGATGAGATCGATGGATATTGAACTAAACGAATCAACTATAAGTTTAATTAAAGAAGGATATTTTAATAAACCTAATCCAAGTATCATTGATACGCTTTTTGAAAATAAGATATTTAATTTGAATAAAGATGGTATATTTGAAAAATTAAACGAAGAACAAGTCAAAAAAGTACTATTAATGATGGTCGAAAATCAAAGCAAGTATTTAACTGATCTTAATCCGATCTTAATTGCAAAACATTATTATATGGGAACATTTAGCAGTATTAGTGATAATTTGTTGAGGGAAGTATTAGGAGAAAGTGTTTATAGATTACTTATTCAGTATTGTACTTTACTAAATGATGGAACATTTAACATTGCAAATCATCCATACTACGAAGAATTGCTTAATGATAGTCAAGTTAAAGAGTTTTTTATAAATCCGGATGAGAAGTTTCTTGAGAGTTTTATTGGAGCTGATCAAATCATTCACGACAATGGTAAAGACTATTTTAGTATTATTACTAAAGGTTTAGATATAGAAACTACTATAAGATTCAATGATAAGTTCAATACAGTTCAGTACAATAAGTTTATAAATAATAAGAGCAAAATTTGTGCAATAGATTTTTACGAAGAATTTAAGAATGGAAATTACAAACTATTAAGTGATTATATTTTAAAGTGCGAAATTAGTAATGCAAATCAAATTGTTACTTGTGGAGTCCATTATCAAAGTTTAAGTAATACTCAAAAAATAGAGTTTAGAGAGAAACTATCAGAGTCATATAGCGCAAATGGTGAATACAGATTGGATAGAATGCTTTATAGACGTGATCAATGGGGAATCTACGAAGAAGATTTGATATTCTTTTTAATTGAAAACGACATTTCTCCTGCAACTATAATTGAAAAAAGAACGGATGCATATGGAGATGATGTTAGTGTTGAAGTTGTTGACAAGAGGTACGAATCGATTGTAAGCGAAGCTCTGTTAAAGGTAAAATAAGCAAAAAGGCGTATAAGTTTCTAAAACAAGACATGGATATATCCTGTCTTGTTGAATTAAAAGCTGGTGCATAATTGCTATTAATTACGAAAGAAGATAGCTGGTTCTAGAGAACTTATAATCTTAATGTACAGGTTGGTTTCAATAGATATAGAATTTTAGTTTATTTTCGTAAAAACTAAAAAACAAAACTCACTTACATATAATGATATTTATGATTAATATAATGATATTTATGATGAATATAATGATGCTGATAGAACAATAGTTTCAAGATCTGCAGAGATAAGAAATAATCTTACATCTGCAAGTGATGATTTAAGTGTTGGAAAAAGTGATGATCAAATATTAGAAGTATTCGGACCTAAAATACAGAAGTTAGAATCTGAAAAAGATTTATCAGTTCATGAAGATGGTGAAATAAAGACTAATGAAAGTAAAAGTATTTTGGAGCACTTACCATCTAAAGAGAAATGCTTGTTTTTAAATGCTGCAATGTTAACATATGGTTTCAAAAAGATAAAAAACAACTTGAATGTAAGTAAAGGAAAAGCTATTTTCGGATCATTATTATTCTATAAAATGTTTTCTCATGGCACCGAAAAGTTGGATTATAACGAAATTATTGATATACTTGCAGATGATAGAAGGTCGATTTGTGTACTTAATAATTACTTTGATGTTCAGGGCTATGAGATACCCTTTTCTAATGAAATTGATTTTCTCACTAATCTATCTATGTATGATTCTTGTAAAATCATTAATAGAAGCAGACCTGAAATTAAACACGAGCATATTATAGTTTTTGTTATAAATCATAAAGAGCAAATAAAGAAACTGTAATAAGGACAATAAATAATAAATGTAACTTAGGTAAAATGAAACCTATAACAGAAGATTACATAAACACTGGGATAAAGCAAAATGTAAAACTAATTAGAGGATTTAATGAAATGGAAGCATAAAAAAACAGAAAATCAATGATTACATATAGAAGCAGACTTAAGTAAGTAAATAAACTTGCAAGTTTGCAACTAAAGTTTTTTATTCCCTTTTCTAAATTTGACAATGAATACACTAAGTTTGTTATTAAAATGTATATTTTAAACAACGATATAAAAAAGCATCATAATGTATAGTTATCTCCAAAAACATTAGATAATTTACTATTAAAATTTTATCATAAATATAAAGAGAAAATTGCAATTAAGTTTGAGTATTTAGACTACCATAGATAAAAGGTGTGAAAATAATGAATGATAATATTGAAGTGAATTATATATCTGAAAAAGACATAGATTTGTTAATTATAGAAGAGTTCCTAAATAGTAAGAAGTTTTCCGATATTTTTACCAAAAAGTTATTTGTAAAAGATTATAATATCTTAAAAGCATATCATTCTATGGTGGATGTAACCTATGGCGAATCAGACATTGTATTTATATTAGAAACCCCAAATGAAAAGATAGGGTTATTGATAGAAAACAAGATAGATGCAATCGCTATGCCTAAACAATATGAAAGATATGAAAAAAGAGCACTAAAACTTATTGATCAAGGCTTATTTGATTCATATCATGTTTTTATTGCAGCTCCGGAGCTATATTTGAACACAAATTATGAGGCATCTAAATACCCTAACAAAGTTTCATATGAAGAAATTCTAGAATACCTATCATGTCAAAAAGAAACTAGATACCGATTTAAAGAGGTTCTAGTAAAAAATGCTATTGTTAAAAAGCAAAGTGGATATACACCAATTGAAGATGAAGCAGTAACCTTGTTTTGGCAAGAATATTATAGTTTTAAAAATAAGTATTTTCCACATTTAGTGCTTAATGAAGTAAAAGGATCTAGAGGGGCGAATGCAACATGGCCGTGGTTTAATACAGCCTATAAATATGTTAGAATTGCCCATAAATCAGATAGAGGTTTTGTTGATTTGACTTTAAGTAAACTTGGAGAACATATTAAAACAGTTAAAAGTCATATTAAAGATAAACTCCATGATGAAATGGAAGTTATTAAGACAAATAAATCAATTAGTATAAGAATAAGTGTACCTAAAATTGATTTTAAAGAACCATTTCACAACTACATTGATGAAATGATTATTTGTCTAAAAGCGGTAGAAACCTTAAATGATTTTTTAGAAAGTATTGATGTTGAAGAAATCTATCACAGCTGTCTAAGTTAAAACTTTACTTTTATAAAAAAATATGTTTGTGACATTAGATTTCTTAGTATCTAATTTTAACTATAAAACCATTTCAAGTATTTCTGGTATAGCCCTAATTAGAACAATTTTTAGTTATTTTAATTTGGAGATAAAAAAATGAAACTAATAGGTATTCCGAATTATCTAGTGGATCATTTATATGAAGCTTTTAAAAATCTTAATAATCAAGAACGATTGCTAGTTGTTATGTATTTCTTGTCGGAAATCCCTGATGAAGCGTTAACTTTACAACTGATTGAAAACAACTTAGTTAAAGTTTTTCCGCCATCAATAAAAGATAACAATTTACCTAAGGACTATATAGATTTTCAAGCAAGCGTCATCCGAGGACAATTTAATAATATAAATTCAAAGAAATAATGATTACTGGATAAATACTGCTCCTGGTTGTTGGAAAAATAATGATAAAGCCAATCAAAAAGCTTTAGAAATCATTCAAAAAATAGGTCTAAGCCATTATTTAGAGTATTCAGTTGTTGATTCTTGGAGGAAAATATCTAATAAACTCATATTTAAATCTATTGACTTATCATGTTTAAAGTATAGTCAAAGTCATATTCCATTTGAGTTTAGAGATTTTTTCATTGATATTTCTAGTAATATAAAGTCAAAAGATGTAAAACTTATTTATCATAATAACAACTATAAAGCGAAAATTACTAAAGCAGCCCGTAGCCAAACTAAAAATGAGTACTCAATTTCGTGGGAAAAGCAGTTTACAAATGTTATAGAAAAGAATATTGGAAGTATAGTTAAAAAAATAGTAAACAAAGAACATTTAGATAACTTACCAGAAGTTAGATTTGAAAAGTTAGATGAAAATAGATATGCTGTTGAAGTAATTAATCTTTTTACATTAGAAAATGACGCTTTAAATGATTTTGAATCTGAATATAAAGAAGGTAAAAAGGTTGAGTATTATGGCACTAAGTATGAAAGAAATGCAACATTAAGAAAACATGCAATTGAGTACCATGGAACAAAATGCAGAGTATGTGGATTTGATTTTTATGAAGTATATGGTGAAAGAGGCGAAGGATTTATAGAAATTCATCATAAGAAGCCATTATATAAAATTGATGGTGAAACTATAGTTGATCCCAAATATGACTTAGTACCTTTGTGTTCTAATTGTCATAGGATGATTCATAGAATCAAAGATGATTCTATATCTGTAGAAGATTTAGATAGAATTGTAAGAGGCAGAAAATAATCTTTTTAGTAAAGATTATGTGTTATGAGTCTTATAGTAAAACTGTGAGAAGAAAAGTAATTACAAAAGTGGCTTTAATGCTTAAATCGCAAAATACAAAAGTCTAATATAAAGGTTAAGATAATCATTTCGATCTTAACCTTTTTTATAGGGATAGTATTATATCAATAATGTGTCAAATAATTATTCTAATTATGATAAAATAAAGTATGTATTGTTATGATAATGGTTAATTTATAGGGGGATAAGTCACATGATTTTATTCTTTGATGTTGAAGTTGATCCTAAATCCCAAAAAATTATAGATTATGGATGTATAGTAGACAACGAGAGAAAAGAAGTACATAGTGTAGACTTTAAAAAAATAGCTAAGCTTGTAAAAAAAGCGGATTTTTATTGTGGCCATAATGCCTTAAATCATGATATTAATTATATTAATCATACTGCGGGCTATGAACTTATTAGGGCTTCAAAAGTTATTGATACATTATATTTATCTACATTACTATTTCCTCAAAAACCTTACCATGCATTAGTTAAAGATCATAAACTACAGCCAGAAGATTCAAACAATCCTTTAATAGATTCGAAGCAGACAAAAGTACTTTACGATAGTGAAGTAGATGCTTTTAATGCTTTGACCAAGGGTATAAAAAATATTTTTTATGCGCTTCTTAAAGACGTTGATGGATTTTCGGCTTTTTTTAATGCCATAAAATATGATTATAACTTAACATTTAATTTGGAGTCTTTAATAACGGAACACTATGAAGACAAAGTCTGTAGTCATGTTAATCTTACTTCTATGATTAAGAACAATCCTGTAGAATTAGCATACGCTTTAGCCTTGATAAATACGAATACTGATTCGTTATTTCCTTCCTGGGTATTACATCAGTTTCCTAAATGTGAGGAAATTATGCTTCTTCTAAGAAGTAACCCGTGTGATCAAAATTGTAACTACTGTAATCATCATTTAAACGCAAAAAATGCACTTAGTAATTATTTTGGTTATGATGACTTCAAAACTTTTGATGGACTTCCTCTACAAGAAATGGCAGTAGATGCTGCAATAAGAAATAAATCAATGATTACCGTCTTCCCTACTGGTGGAGGTAAATCATTAACGTACCAGTTACCAGCTTTAATGAGAGGTGAACTCACCAGATCACTAACTGTTGTCATTTCACCACTTCAATCATTAATGAAAGATCAAGTAGACAATTTAGAAGAAAAACTTATAACCCAAGCAGCTGCTATTAGTGGATTACTTGATCCAATAGAAAGATTACACGAAATTAACAGAGTCTTAGATGGAGAAGTTAGCATATTATATATTGCTCCAGAATCTTTAAGATCTAAAACTATTGAGCGATTATTATTATCAAGAGATATAGCTAGGTTCGTTATAGATGAAGCGCACTGTTTTTCAACTTGGGGCCATGATTTTAGAGTAGATTATTTATATATCGGTGAGTTTATAAAACTTATTCAAGAGAAGAAAAACAATAATAAAAAAATTCCTGTCTCTTGCTTTACCGCAACTGCTAAAAAAGATGTAATATATGATATAGAAAATTATTTCAGAAATAAATTAGATATTGAAATGGAAAAAATCACTTCTAACAGTGCAAGAAAAAATCTTCGCTACAAAGTATATAACGTAAAAGACAGTGAGGATAAATATCAAACACTTAGAAGACTGCTAGAGCAAAGAGATTGCTTTACTATTATTTATGCCGCAAGAACAAAAACGGTTGATAATTTAAATGATAGATTGAATAGTGATGGTTATTTGTCAGCTAAGTTTCATGGACAAATGGATAAAGAAGATAAAATACAAGAACAAGACAGATTTATGCAAGGAATTGCTAAAGTGATGGTCGCAACTTCGGCGTTTGGCATGGGTGTAGATAAGAAAGACGTTGAAATGGTAATCCACTATGAAATATCAGATTCACTTGAAAATTATGTTCAAGAATCTGGAAGAGCAGGTAGAGATGAAAAAATAAATGCAGACTGCTTTATTTTATACAATGAAAATGATTTAGATAAACATTTTCAGTTACATCATCAATCAAAACTAAATATCCAAGAAGTGCAGCAAATATGGCGTGCAATTAAGCAGGTTACTAAAATCAGAAATAGTGTTTCACAGTCAGCATTAGAAATCGCTAAAAATGCTGGATGGGATGAAGAAATAAGAGATGTAGAAACACGTGTTAGAACTGCGATAGCAGCATTAGAAGACGTAGGTTACTTAAAACGTAAGCAAAATAACGCTAGAGTTTTCGCAAATAGTATATTAGCAGAAAATGTCGAACAAGCAAACAAAATCATTGATAGTTCATCGATAATTCCAGAGGAAGATAGAATCAATTCAAAAAGAATTATAAAGAGTTTAATCTCTAGTAAATATTCAAAAAGAGGCCGCGATGTAGAATCAGAATCAAGGGTAGACTATTTATCTGACTATTTAGGTATTCCAAAAGAAGATGTTGTAAAGATTATAAATTATTTTAAAGAGATTAAATTACTAGATGATTTTAAAGATTTGGTTTGTTACTTAAAAAATACACCGAATGAAAATACATTAATAAGACAATTGGATGTAAGTTACTCATTAGAGAAATTTTTAGTGAACGAACTATCTGAGGATGAACATATTTTTAATCTTAAAGAATTGAATGAAGCAGCGATAGAGCAACAAATTAAATCTTCTGTAAAAGTAATTGGTAGTCTATTAAATTACTTAGAAATAATTAAAGTAATTAAAAAAAGAAAAAATAAAGACTCAGTTAGACTGAAATTATCCGATTCTAAAGAAGATGTACTTGAAAGCATAAATAATAAATATGAAATTTCTCGATTTATTCTTCAATATATTAGTGATAAGAGCAGGAAAGTAGATTCGAAAAATGATGAAATTATTCAAGTTCAATTTTCAGTGGTTGAACTTAAAAACGCATTTCATAAACAAGGGAGTCTATTTGAGAAAGTATATTCAGTTCAAGATTTTGAAGATTCACTATATTACCTAAAAAAAATCGACGCTATTACGATAGAAGGCGGATTTTTAGTGTTATATAGTCCAATGTTTATTGAGAGAACTGAAAAGAATGTTCAAAAAAAATATACAAAGAAAGATTTTGAAAAATTAGAGCAGTTTTATAGAGTGAAAATGCAACAAATACATATTGTTGGAGAATATGCAGCCAAAATGGTCGATGATTATGAGTCGGCTTTAAAATTTGTTGACGACTATTTCAAGTTAGAGTATAAAGATTTTATTTTAAGATATTTTAAAGGTGATAAAAAAGTAAATCTTGATCGAAATATCTCACCTTCAAAATTCGAAAAACTATTTGGGGGATTATCATTAAAACAAAGAAACATCGTAAATGATCACAATAGTCAAACCATTGTGGTCGCGGCAGGTCCAGGAAGTGGTAAAACAAGAATATTAGTGCATAAATTAGCCTCGATACTATTAATGGAAGACATTAGAAAAGAACAACTTCTAATGTTAACTTTTTCACGTTCAGCAGCAAGTGAGTTTAAGTCAAGATTAATTGATTTAATAGGTAGCGCAGCATATTATATTGATATTAAAACCTTTCATTCTTTTTGCTTCGATATACTAGGAAAAATGGGAACCATTGAAAAGTCTGAAAATGTTATAAAAAATGCAATTGAATTAATTAGTAACAATGAAGTTGACACATCAAAAATAACTAAAATGGTACTTGTTATTGATGAGGCTCAAGATATGGATGCAATAGAATATGAACTTGTTCAATTATTAAAAGAATTTAATGAAAACTTAAGAATTATTGCAGTAGGTGATGATGATCAAAATATTTATGGATTTAGAGGATCTTCAAGTGAGTACCTAAATCACTTACGACTTGATAACGCTGCATTTTATGAATTAACCGAAAATTATAGAAGTTTAAAGAACTTAGTTGAGTTCAGTAATTACTTTGTGCAGTCCATTGATAACAGAATGAAAAGTAAAGAAATCGTATCAAAACAAGCAATCAATGGAACTTTAGAGTTATTTAAACATCAAGGAAGCAATCTAGAAACACCAATTTCTAAGCACGTTATTAATTTGAACTTAAAAGGGTCTACAGCTGTTTTAACCCGTACTAATGCGCAAGCAATACAGATAACTGGATTATTAATTAAAGAAGGATTGAATGCTAAGCTGATTCAGTCGAACATAGAGATAAAACTCCATAACATTAGAGAAATTAGATATTTCATGGAATTGATTAATCCTGAGGGTAATCTTTCTATTATTACAAATGATGTTTGGAAAGCTTCTTATCACTCACTAAAAAGATTTTACTCGACAAGCTCTGAGTTTGATGTAGTTAGTAAAATAATTAAAAAGTTTCAAAATGAGTATCCAGAAAATAAATATTTATCCGATTTCAAAGAATTTTTATTTGAGTCAACGTATGAAGAGTTTATAGAATCTAATACCATACTTGTTTCAACACTGCATAAAGCTAAAGGTAGAGAGTTTGATAATGTATTTATTTTATATGATAGAGTAAATGAGTTGGATATTGAAGAGAAAAGACTTCTTTATGTAGGAATGACTAGAGCGAAATCAAATCTATATATCCATTATTGCGGCAATCACTTTGATGGATATAAAGAATATGCAACTAAATACTATGATGTAAACAAAACATATGATAAACCAACTAGATTAGTTTTTCTTCTATCACACTCTGATGTTTCTTTAGGTTTATTTGAATTTACGCAATACTATATTCGCAAACTTAAAAATGGATACTTGTTAGACCTAGCTGAAGATGAGTACTTATTACATGAGGGTAAAAAAGTACTTAGATTTTCTAAAACATTCAAGCAAAAGATTCAAGATTTAAAAGAACAAGGTTATAAATTAGAGACTGCAAAAATTAGACATATTATTTATTGGTTTGATATGGAAAAAGAACAAGAATATTTAATTGCTTTACCAGAGTTAACTTTTGAATTAGAGATTGATATCTCAAACGATGACTTGCATGAAAAAATAGAAGATTAATTTTAAGAGGAGATTCTATGGAAAAATTAGTAACTATGTATTTACGCATGAAAAACGCAAAAGCAGAAGGTATTATGGACACAAAAACTCAAGAAATAACCGTGAAAAAAGGTGCTGTTTTAGAAAAAGAAGTTGCTGATAGTTTTTTTGATCATACTTATTATAAGTTGAGACAAAAACTGATTGCTAGTCCAATCGTTGAGGATTATATTTTAATAGATGACTTTACATTTAATAGTTTATCTGCAGCAGCTGCAGTCATTGGTGGAAGAGCGGCTGCAGGCCCAAAAGAATGGAAATCTAAAGAAGGTTTTGATGCAAACAAAGTAAAAGAGTTGTATGATCGTTTCTATTTATTCAAAACATATGTATCGGAAAATAGGCATAGAGATTTAGATATGACCTACATAAAAGAAATAGAATATTTTAAAACTAAATTTCCAAAAAATCAGTTAAATCAATTAACATTAGAACAGTACGATAAAAAAGGCAGTCGAACATCATTTACCTACCTATTAGAGCACGGTACTAAACGTTTATCTGGTGGATTTTTCTACAACAATAATAATAAATTATTCTATGAAAAAAATGATGCTTATGTCAACTCAGAGTTTATTGCATCAAAATACCCTCATAAAACAGTTAGAGAACGTTTTGATATTTATAAGAATGATTTATATAAATTAGTAAATGAGTTCGATGAATCAACCTACGTTACTAGGGAATACGATGTGTTACCGATAGGGGCTAATTTTATTAAAAGTAAGTTAATAAACATC
>NZ_JBIOAG010000055.1:0-10079 GCF_043951795.1 Liberiplasma polymorphum
ATATTCTCATATAAAAAGGCTTCCTTTCATTAGAGTGTATGGTTTGTTATACCATATCTCCAACTTTTGGAAGCCACTTCAACTAAAATGTCTTTAGTTATACGAGTTTAATTATTTAGTGCTTAAAGCAATAATTACAATGATTAAATTAGGTTCTACTTCGCAATAAAATATAAGCCAAATCTAATATACTTACTATGCTTCTAAAATTAATCGCTTTTAGATGAATAGATTAGATTTCCTTCAAAATCATAATAGTGAAAACCCTCATCTTCTAATATTTCTACGTAATGATCATGAAATAGAACTAACTTTCCAAACGCAAAAGAAAATTGAAGGTTAAAAGCACTTAAACTATCATTAGGAATATCAATTAAATCTATACAATTTGGATTAATAAGTAAGTTTTTTATCCAATAATTTTGTTCTAAAAACTCAGAGTTTGCATGTATAAAATACGGGGTTTCGTCTATACAAATAGCATCAACAGATATTAAAAAATTCCCTGGTTCGTTATATAAATGAACTTCATTTTCATATCTAATGCCAAGATACCCATTATTATAAACGACGAGCCTAAATTCATCATGCACATTTATTAAGATATTTTCAAATAGATTTTTTATAACTGTTTGTTGGTTATTAATAGTCTTAATGAAGCCATCACCATAATAACCTATTATTAATTCTTCATTACCGAGTTCATCAAGTTCATAATTAAACACACGAATATAATCATCGTGCTTAACAATAAAAACTTGTTCATAAAAGACGATATCTCTAAAACTTTCAACAGTGAGAGTTTTATCTGAATTAAATAAAGTTATCTCGGTTTCATCAAACTCATTATCCCAAAAGTAAAAAATTCCTTGATAATACCCTTTAAAAGTACATTGGTTTGATTTACAACCGCTTAATGTTTCGAATCCTTCGTTTTCAAAATCATAATAAGTAATCTTAAAACCATCTAATGCATCAATAAAGAATGGTGTACCATCATAAATCATTGGAGCCTTAGGAAAATACCACTCTGATAAATGATCACTTTCATAGTCATATTGATACCATAACTGGTTGTATTCAACTAAAACATAACCATCAGATGTTGCAAAGTCTTTGTAATCTGTTTGAACTATCGAACCCCCTTCAATATCAAGCAAAGTAACAAATCCATTATGAAGATAAATTAAGAAAGTTGTGTTGGAAATATGACTAACAAAGTTAACATTTTCTAAAACTAGGTTGTTCTTCTCATCTAAAACCATCATTATATTCTCAGTTTGATTTGTTAGTACAAGAAAATAATCGTTTCCTTTTATCACTACTTGTTTTATAAAATAATAATGTGGAGGAATGATAAAATTACCTTCAAAATCAATAACACCATACATATATGCTTTTTTATCATTATGATAATATTCACATTTAACAACAATTTCAGCCTTATTGTTGTTTAAAGAACTCGGTTCTATGCTTAAACATCTATTAAAAGATGCTCTATTAGAACATGCCATTAGTATAAACCCAGTTAATGAAATTAACACAAAAAGCTTTAATTTGATTGTTTTCTTATTCATTATTATCACCTTCAATTATTATAATACCAATACCAATAGTAAAATGAATCTAAATAGTAATTCCAATAAGCAGCAAAATCTGCCTGAAATTGCTGGATAAACTGACCTTTCATTAATTGACTTTGGCCAGTATGTAACGCAGCTGCTCCACTAGGAAATACACTGCGATAATCGACCGTATTCATTAAATCAATTATGTTGGATTGTCCTATAGTTTTTACATCATGTCCGCTAAATACACTGCTAAGTACTTCTAATCCGGTGATTGAAACGTTTCCTATTTCTTTACTAACCTTTAGTAGTCTTGCATGATAATGAGCCATAGCCCATATTTCTTCTTTGTATATAAATTCAAGTTCTTCCTTAGACATATCATTAGAAACTCTATTAATTATTCCTACTTCTAATGTATAAGGATCATCTGGATTTTTGGGGATATTTATCATTCTATCAGTTTTTGAATTACCAGTATTAGAACACCCCCCCACTATAAGTCCCATAGCAATGATTGCTAATAAAACTAGTACACCAGCCTTGCCACTTGGATCAATATCCATCACTGGATTATTTGCAACATAAATATATGTGTTATGAGATAAGGTGTGCCCTTGACCACCCAGCAACCCATCCGAATTTATAAATCGACCTGTTTGAGGATTATAATATCTTGAGTTTAGATAATAATAGCCTGATTCTTCATCCCATCTATAGCCTCTATATCTATAGGGGTTAATATCTGAGATTGCACCAAACTTTGAAATGATATTGCCCCATGCATCATATCTATAGGTTGCGACTATATTGCCACTTATATCAACAAGTTCTATGATATCACCTTGTAAGTTCGTAATATAAAAATACTCGTTACCGTTATGGTTCATACTTAATAACGTTCCATCAATATCATAAGTAAAATATAGTGTGGTTCCATCACTGCGTTCTTCTATTAATACTTTATCGCCATCTAAGGTGTAGGTGGTTGTTAAAGAGCCACCACATGAGTTATATGGTTATGAAAATTTATAATATCAAAATAGAAATATGGCGTTTAAGTTACTCTAACTCATTATATCATTAAATCTTTTAATAACATTGAGACAGATATGTCCTGTTTTCATTCGTATATTTTTGCAATAAAAAAACTAAGCACTACTTGAATATTAAAGATTGTGTGACAAACTCTTTGAATCATCTGAACATATGGTTTTACTTACTAAACAATTAAGTATTTTATACATTATATGGACATATGCGAACACAAAAATTAAAGAATTAAACTCATTAATAATGACAAAGAAAATTAATTCTGAAAATATATCTATATCAATCATATAGTGTGGAACCCTGGTCAATACAAGCAAAATGTATTGAGTCAAAATATGTAAGAACCACTTGCTATTAACACTAGATTTTCTAAAGATAACAAGTTCAACCATTAAAAATACAAGCAATCTACCAAATAAATCAGAAAATATATTTAGTGTAGCTAGTGTTCCGGTCTCTAATACTATAACAGATTGAATAAAGATCATACCCGTAGCTAAAGCGGCTAATATCATTAGCCCTGAAGGAACTAAAAGAAAACTCCAATGTACTTGATTTAACCTTTTTCTAAAAAGTGCAGTAAATATAATTAAAGCAAAAATTAAATGTGTTACCGGACTAAATACTTCTAAATAATTAAATGACAAACTTGTAAGTTCAAAAAACAACAACCAATAGACTGCTAATAGTATAAACTGAATCAATAAAAACACCCATTTATTAACGTTCATAAAATCTCCTCCAGTAAACAACTCTTTCTTTAAAATACTCTAAATAGTAATCATAATCTGCTCCAGCAACTTCTAAATAGTGTGTATTAAAATTACTAGTAATGGATTTTAATGATGTTGCAGCTGTAATGTTCATGGCATCTATATCCGATTGAACGCTTCTGCTTGCAGCTGCACCAACAACTGGAACATTTAGAAAAAAAATCTTTGCTGCAATCATCAAACTATTTGATGTTGCTCTAAAATAAAGATACTTATTCTCAACATATTCCTTGGCTTTTTGGTCAAAAAACACTTCCAACATGACTTCGTTCTCTGAATCTACTCCATTTGGAAAATTAACTCTTGACCCTTCGTTGACAGTTCTTAAATCTTCTCGTATCTGAAAAACAGTTACTATGATACTCGCTACTGCAACTGCGGTTATCACCATGCCTGATACTATGATGATTATTCCAATTATGGACTCACCATTAGGATCTATAAACATAACTGGATTATTTTCAGTATAGGCATAAGTATTATGAAATTTAATCTCACCAAGTTCTCCAAGTAACCTGTCCGAATTTATAAATCGACCTGTTTGAGGATTATAATATCTTGAGTTTAGATAATAGTAGCCTGATTCTTCATCCCATCTATAGCCTCTATATCTATAAGGGTTAATATCTGAGATTGCACCAAACTTTGAAATGATATTGCCCCATGCATCATAGCTATAGGTTGCGACTATATTGCCACTTATATCAACAAGTTCAATGATATCACCTTGTAAATTCGTGATATAAAAATACTCGTTACCGTTATAGTTCATACTTAATAACGTTCCATCAACGTCATAAGTAAAATAAAGTGTGGTTCCATCACTGCGTTCTTCTATTAGTACTTTATCGCCATCTAAGGTGTAGGTGGTTGTTAAAGAGCCACCACATGAGTTAAGCTGCTTTGAAGTTCTTATACCCATATCATTATAGGTATAAGTATTGGATTCGCAGTAAGAAGTAAAGTTTGTTAATTGTCTACCTTCCCATTGCATCCAATTGTTGTAATGATAGGTTCTTGAGTCAAAAATGCCCGTTACATTGCCACTAGCATCATATATGTAAGTTTCAGAATGTTTAAATGTCCCATTTTCGTAGTATTCTATTTTTGTTAGTTGATCTTTCCATGTATTTTGATAAAACATTCTCTTTTCTTTCACTGGGGTCCCACTAACATTCTTATAGGCAAACTCTTTAATTGAGGTGATATTCCCTTGAGTATCATATGAATAGGTTATAGTTTTGGCCATTTGATTATAAATCGAAATATCTTCTTTTATTAACTGGTTAAACCCATCATAATAATAATCGTATGTTTCTATTGTTAGACTTGGGCTTTTTACTAGTTTTTGAATAATGTTGTGGTTTTCATCATAAGTGAACTCGTGAATACGATGGGTACTATCATTCGTTTTATAGATAATCTTACTTACTCGACTGGTTGCGTTACCCATACTTGAATCAACATTATTATCATCATAACTAAATAGTTTACTAAAGGTATGATTGTTTATGATTAAATCAATATTATTTAATCTTCTTAATGAATCTTCTTGGTAATTATACTCTTTTGTAATTGTTGATGAACCAACATTATATTGTGTATATTCATACATACCTGTAATTTCATTATAGTTGTATGTTACACCTCTTATGATATCACTAATTGAATAAATTGTCTCACTAAGATTGCCCATTGAGTCATAATGATATTCTATAGTATTCTCGTCTTTATCTACAATAGCTTTAAGTCTACCTGCTAAGTCATACGAGTAAAAATATATATTACTATTATGAATATCTTTGTAAACAGATAACCTACCACTCGAATCGTACTCATACTCAAACCTAACAGCCCCATTAAAACTAACGGTCTTAATTCGATTTTCTTTGGTATATGTAAATTCAATATAATCTTGATTTCCGTAGGTTTGTTTTTCTAGCAAGTTGGTGTAATAAGTCGTATCACCAATAACATGTTTTACATAATCATATTTCATCACTTCAGTACCAGCAATTTTAACTGATTCTACTTGATTCAAAGCATTATATATAATCTCATACCAATAGCCATCACGATGGATTTTTACTAAACTTCCA
Source organism: Liberiplasma polymorphum (assembly GCF_043951795.1). Taxonomy (NCBI): domain Bacteria; kingdom Bacillati; phylum Mycoplasmatota; class Mollicutes; order Liberiplasmatales; family Liberiplasmataceae; genus Liberiplasma; species Liberiplasma polymorphum. The sequence goes on from NZ_JBIOAG010000055.1 coordinate 5,494, forward strand.
CTACTATTATATTCGTATGAACTAGAAATACTGTTTAACGTATCTGAATCAGTAGCGACAGTAGTAATTAAATTACCACGAGCATCATACTGAAACCCTTGTGTATTCCCAAGTGCATCCATTATCTCGGTAATCAATCCTATAGAATAGTCTGTAGTGGCTGATACGGTATTTCCAAATTCGTCAGTAACTGAACTTATATATTGACCATCACTGGTGTAAGACGTCGTTGTCTTAAACCATTTATCTTGTTCGTTGAAGTCTTTACTTTGATCAAATCCAACATATTTTTCTTCAAGATGCTTTGTCGTTGAATTGTAAAGAAGTGTATGTCTAACGTTATTTTTTATAATCTCTTCTATTTGATACGTTTCATTTCTATTAATGTCCGTTAAATCACTATTATTAGAAATCGCGATAATATTAAAATTTTCATCGTAAGTGTAGGTGGTAGTGCCCACATGATTGCTAACACTTTGAAGATTACCATTGATTGCATTGTATACATACTGTACACTAACATTATCGTGATAGAACTGGATATTATCAAAATATGCACTACCAGCACCTTGGTACATCAGAGTAACAGTTATATGCATAGCAGATGATGGTACATTTATAGTCCTCATTTGGAACTGCCAATCACTAATATCAGGATTGAATGACAAATATTCACAAAAAGTATCAGCATAATCAAGATCAAAATAGCACACTTTTATACCAAAAAATCTGCCATCAGATTCTCCCAAATCACCAAAATATGCATCAGTTCCACGATAATATGTCTTGTTAGGAACAGCATCCGCTTTAGCCCATCCTGCAATGATATAGGTAGATTGAGAAGTACTTAAATTCCCTAGGTTCTGTGATACAGAATTCATCGAGTTTCCATTTCCTATTAGTTTAATGGCTTTAGTCCCTAGTATATCCTGCATAATTCCAGTTTCATTAATATCAACAGTAACGTTACCATTAGCAGACCAACCAACAGTCCCTTTTTCAAATGAACTATTAGTGATTACATTGTATCTTACGTTTGTATAATCACCACATGATTCCGTTGGATCATCATTGCAGGCTGTATAACTATAGCCTTCAAATAAATAAATATTATCAAAATACGCTGTTGACTCACTAGCATTAATTAATCTTATATTTACATTCCTAGCACTACTAATATAAAAACTCAGTTCTACTTTTTCCCAGCCATCGGAGTTTGCAACCTTGTTTATGATACCCTTAGATGTTGTATTTATAACATCAAGATAGGCTCCTGGTCCAGCACCAGAATTTTTTATCCATCCAGTTATCGTATAGGTTCCTTGATCGAGATACACTTGTTGATCTGCGAATGAGTACCAAGTACTAGATGTGCTTGTTACAGAAAGCGATTGAGTACCAAAGTTTGCATGTTCTGCTGTACTGTTAACAGCCCCACCAAATAGTTCATATTTAGTCCATCCCCAAGTACCTAGTTCGAATCCATGATTTGTTATCGGATTATGTTGTTGCTTTATCGTACTAGTTTTCTCAATTAACTTGTGATGGCTATAATAATTGGGTTCTGCATTGATGATACTATAATCTCCATCAATATTACTTCTATCTTCACCATTTGGAAACAAACCACTATACTGATAAAAGATTGCATTACCATAATCATCAATTATGTTTACTGTATGTCCGTAGTTATCAAATAGATAATAAATACTATCATTAAGATGGTTTGTATATGTTGTTTTTCCTAACGTATAACTAATGTTCAGTTCACCAATGCTTAACGCGTTATTTGTTTTTATAACTTGAATGACACGGTTATTATGATCATAGAGGTAATCAACTTTAACTTGATCCTCTAGTGAATATGCGTTTAACAACTTATTATTGCGATCGAACTCATACTCAAGTCTTTCTTCGCTTGACCATAGATTATCTGAACCATTTCCATAACGTGATGATCTTCTTACATAGTCTAAATTATTGTTAGAGTCATATGTATAAAGATTTTTCTCAACGCTTCGCCAAACAGTACCTGATTGCTTTAGTCGTAACTCAGTACTTGTTAAAACAGCCATATGATTGTAAAAGAATTGGATTCTATTTCCTGCTTCATCACTTACATAGTGTACACGGTCAAATGCGTTATAGAAAACATTAAGTGAATGAGTCGTTTTCATATTTTGAATGCGGGTTAGTCTTCCATTACCATTAAAATAATACTTTAACCCAGTTGTTGTGGTGAGACTCATTATTAGATTCTCTCCTGTGTGGTAATAATACCATCTTTCTAATTCCATACGTGATCCATCTTCTGCTATAGATAGACATTTAAAATCACCATCCGCTACGTGTTCACAACTTTCGTTCATAAAGTGAACTTTATTGCCATCGGGTTTAAGCATATAATAACTATTGCTAAATGTATCGTAAAATATTTCTATGTCATAATTTGTTTTCCAACCATTACCATAGCCATAATTGATATGTCTCGTGTGGGTATTATAATAAAACTTCAACCCTAACGACATAAACTCGTTATTTAAATTATACTCATCTCGAACCCATGTAAGGTTACCAGTATAATCCCCAATATATCCCGTTCCTACAGTTCCCAAATTTTGCGATGTATACGTCCAATAATCCTTTAAGCCCGATGGCTCTTCATAACCAATAACTACCGTTGGTTTTGTTAATAAATTATGTGTGGTATGATTTTGTCTTACTGAATGATAAACTTCATTTGGGGCGTTATCAACTATCGTAAACCCTGTTGTTCTTGTATTTCCGGTTGCTTGCCACTCTTTTACAGCTTTTGTAATATCAAAATGATATTGATTATCTGTCCCTACTATATGATAATCAATCACTCTATCCTCATATCTTTGAACTCCGTTTTGATGCCAACTTGCCCAAGTTACAGTATTACTTGAAAAGTTATGCGTATTTTTATGAATATTCACTTGTCTATTTTGAGCTTTAACACTACTAGTTAAAGTCAAACTAGAGTAGGTAATCACCTTATCCATTAATTGGCTTGGTATATTAAAATATAGTAAACTTTTAAAATCTCCATTACCCGGACTATTTGATAATGGCATAGATGTACTATTATAATAATTCTGCGTTGGATTTGCCTCAGAAATATAGGTGTCAAATATTGTAATTCCAGCACTTGGACTAACGATTGTCGGATCAATATATACTGGATATGTTGCATTGCTCAGCCATTCGTCACTTGGTATGACATTGAGATAGTAGGTTTTATTACCTGTTTTTACTAATTCAAAGTTAATTGCTTCTGAATAGTTTTCAGCAGCATCAACCATAAATAAATCACTAAAAACAAATATAACCTCATTAGTATCATTGACAAAGACGATGTTTCCTTCATCATCTAGTATAATTTCTAAATCCTTTACTTTATATTCAAATGCTAGACTGAAATTCTCTATATATTCATGTAAAATGATATTTTCTTTAACTTGATTGCCTGTAATGATGTACTCTAAGTCAAGATGTTCCCGAATATTCTTATAAACCAATGATTGCTTAATATGTAATAAATCTCTAACGTTGTTTGTTGTTAAATCAGTGGAATCATACTCAATATTAGATTCATTAATATTTATTACAGCCCAATCGATTTGGTAATCATCCATAGTTAATTTTATTTGTTTACTATTTTCTATTTTTTTAGGGAACTTCACTTTGAATCTATTCGACTGGTTTTCCATGTTGTTTCCATTATCAACTAAATTATTATCAATCTCTTTAAAACTTCCATTTTCCAAATAGTGTACAACTTCATCATAGATAACAATTTCATAAGTCCCATCAATTTTTCTAAACGTTTTTGAAGTTTCGGTACGCAGGCTGATATCTTCAAAATCAATAGGTACCAATCTTGGATCCATTTGAGTAAAACTATGATGCTCTTGATTGCTATTGTCTAATCCTAATATAAATTCTTCCCCATGTTCCCCGTTATTAACAATGTTACCATTGTAAGCTTCAATTATTTGCCACGGCATTGCACTCATTATTAATGAGATTACTGCAATTATAGTCAAAACCTTCCTTGTTTTTTTTAGACTACAAACCATTAACAAAATCTGTGAGTTACTTAGTTGTTTTCCTATCCTCTTAAACATGCTATCCTCCAACTTCATATTTTATAAACTAATCTTTATTATAAAATATTCCCCTAGATTCTTCCCAATCGATATATTTACTTCCTATACTAATGTTTGTTTCAAATTAATACACCTGTTATACTACCTCCCTCTTTAATAAATGAATTGCCAAATCATAAACCATCGAATGGAAATTAAAATCCAGTAAAACATTTCATCGATACGCAAGTACAAGCTGTGTGCATTGTGAGTTAATTTATTTTAAAATAGCTATTAGATTATTAATATACATATATCAATTAATTATACCCCGATTATAAATGCCACAACAGCGCGGATATGTCGTGTTTTTGTTTTGAAAACGTTTAGATTGTCTTTTTCGTGATATTAATTATTCATAAGATTTTCTAGTATACCCGGGTACTCCTTTGATAAGGCATTGATAGGGCGGGT
>NZ_JBIOAG010000056.1:0-10018 GCF_043951795.1 Liberiplasma polymorphum
GCAGTAAAAAAGCAGTTCTTAAATGAACTGCTTCTACCCTGCTGGAAGTACGTATTCGATAAGTTCCCAGTCGTTTGAGTTACTTGGTTCTTGACCTTGGGTGGTTCTTAGTGCTCTATAAAATAAGTTGTCATAAATTACAATGTCTTCTGCATGATATATAATCGCAGCTAACCATAAATAGTCATCGGTTATTTCATCCCAAACCTCAGAAGATAAACTTGGTTCTTGTGATGGTGGGAATAAATCGATTTTAGCCACAAATGCACGGGCAATGGTTTCACCTTCTAAAATATGAAATACAACATCTCCTGATTTATACTCATTATATACACGCCAGAATACAGTGATTTCTTGCCATCCGTAAGAGGTTGGTTCACCTGGGGTAATGAGTAAATTGTCTTCTAACGCTTTAAATTCTGCGCCTTGGTGATAGACAATATCACCTTTTTTATAGGTATTAAATTCACGCCATTCTGGGGTTATTTCTTGCCAGCCACGTTGAGTGCCTGGTAATATGCCAGACATAGTATCATTTAGAGCTTCATAACGTTTACCATTATAAAATACACGGTCACCTGTGCGATATGTGTTGTGAATAATGAAATTGATGGAGAGTTGTTGGAATGGCCCATCTACTACAAATGTTGAACCAGCCACTGGCGGTTCAGCTTGTAATCCACCTGATCTTACTTGCCATAATGTCGTTTCATCTGGATAATAAAACACATCGCCTAGTCCAAAAGTATTTACTTGCCATTCTGGGGCTGGATTAATTTCTGTGTTATTTGGAATATTGATTAAATCTCTTGATGATGCTGATGGGATAGCGCCTAAATAAGGCACACCGTTTGTGACATTATAGATGGCATTGCCTAAATTATTAAATGGAAATGAGTATTCATTATCTTTAGCATAATAAACAAAGAAGTTTCTTATTCCACCACCAATTGAAACTTGTAAAATATAGGTTTCATCTACAAAATCTAAGAATTCATCTAGTTCAGTTAACGTTAAGATTGTGCCTGGTGGGCAACTTGCGTAATTATCTTGCCTACAAAAGTTTTTAGCGGCACGCTCAATTTGTAGTGCCTCTTGTAAGACGCGCTCTTTTTGGTTATTAGTAAAAAGGGTTGTTGCTGCAGGTATACTAATCCCGCTAACAATACCGATAATTAAGATTACGATTAAAACTTCAATAATAGTAACCCCTCGTTGATTATTCATAGTACAACACCCCTTAAAAAAAAACTAAAAATATAGATTACTTTAATTATATAGTAATCACTCTAAATTATCAAACACAAAACCAGTTATTAATTTCATCTACACTACAAAAAAACAGAGCAAATGCTCTGTTTAATGTAGTTGTCTTAATGCATCATGAATAATTTCTGAAACAGTAGGATGCGCATGGATGATATCATGGGCTTCACTGACTGTTTTTTTCAGATTAATTAATGTGGTAAGTTCATGAATCATGTAATCTGCCCCTGCCCCAATAATATGGGCTCCGATTAATACATGATTTTTATCGGTAATAAGTTTAACAAAACCATCAGTTTCATCCATTGAAACTGCTTTGGCATTGCCTTTATATAAAGCTTTAACTGAATGAATATCTTCTTTATTTAGATCATCTTCGCGTCTACCAACACTTGCAATGAGTGGATGGGTGAAGATGACACTAGGCACTAAATCAAAATTGATTGCGTCAGCTTTTTTTAAGATGTGATTAACGGCACGGTACCCATCATAAGTTGCTTTATGCGCAAGCATCAGTTCTGCATTTACATCACCGATTGCATAAATATTAGGGACGCTTGTTTGTTTATTTTCATTCACCATAATGCCTTGTGATGTGTGTTTGATACCTTCAAGATTTAAATCTCCAAAGTTAGGGGTGCGTCCAACTGCAAGTAAAACCATATCGACTTCTAGTTCAACAAGTCCTTTTTTTGTTTCAAATCTTGCCAAATAGGTGTTAGCTGCTTTAACAACTTCTTTTAAACTTGCATTAGTGTGAATATCAAGACCTGCACGTTTAAATAGATTGCGTGCGCGTTTTCTAATATCAACATCTTCTGTCATTAAAATTTCTTCCGCAAAATCGATTAGCGTTACTTCTGCGCCAAAGGCTTTAAATATTTGGGCCATTTCTGTCCCTATAACGCCGGCACCAACGACTAATAACTTTTTAGGAAAAACGTCTAAATCTAAAATAGATTTACTCGTTTTAATGATTGGTAAATCATCGCCTGGAAAGGCTAGTTTTTTACTATTAGAACCTGTTGCGATGATGATATGTTTGGCCTTTATAATTTCATCATTTACCTTAACTTCGTTTGGGTTAATGATTTGTCCTTTACCTTCAATGAAGGTGACCTTTTGCGCTTTTATTGATTGATGAATACCTTTAATTTGTGCATCGACTATCGCTTCTTTACGTGTTTTAATTAAGTCGAAATCCAAATGAAAAGCGTCTTGAATTACGCCAAAGGTTGATACATGAGTTGCTTGATGGATGGCTTTAGCATTTTGATAAAGCGCTTTAGTAGGGACACATCCCCAGTTTAAGCATGTGCCTCCTACTTTATGCGCTTCAATTAAAACAGTTTCTAGGTTATTCTTTGCGGCATATAACGCCGCATCGAATCCCCCAGGCCCTGCCCCGATAATAATTAAATCTTTCACTTATCTAATAAATCCTTATATTTTACAATAGGTTTACGCGCTGCTAAAGCTTCGTCTAAACGTTTAACAATGGTGTTATATGGTGCCCCTTTTACAAGTTCAGGGTTTTCTTTTGCTTCTTTGGCAACTTTAATCATAATGTCAATAAAGTTATCAATGGATTGTTTTGATTCAGTTTCAGGGGGTTCAATCATCAGGGATTGTTTATAGATGAGTGGGAAGTAAACGGTTGGTGGATGCACATCATAATCAAGCAGACGTTTCGCAACATCAAGGGTTGATACATCTGTTGATTTATCTTTTAATCCATCAAAGACAAATTCGTGTTTACACACGCCTGTAATTGGTAAATGGTAATAGTCTTTTAATGATTCTTTAATATAGTTTGCATTTAATGTACTGAATTTTGCAATTTCAGAAATATGTTCTTTACCAATACCAAGTAAATACGTATACGCTTTAATATAAACGCCTACGTTACCATAAAAGTGAGAAATTTGACCAATGCTTAAGTCGGTGTGATCATCTAATAAATAATAGTCTCCTGCTTTTCTAACAACTGGTTTAGGTAAAAATGGTTTAAGTGCGCGGGTTACGCCAACGGGTCCAGAACCTGGTCCACCACCACCGTGTGGGGTTGAGAAGGTTTTATGTAGATTGATATGCATGATATCAAATCCCATATCACCAGGACGTGCCATACCAAGAAGTGGATTTAAGTTTGCACCATCATAATAAAGTAATCCGCCTGCTTCATGAACAAGTTTTGCGATTTCCATAATATCTTTTTCAAACATACCTAAGGTATTAGGATTGGTTAACATGATTCCAGCGACTTCATCACTTAATACGTTTTTAAGATCTGACACTGACACTGAACCATCTTTATTTGATTTTACTTCAATCGCTTCTAATCCTGCAACGGTTGCGGTTGCTGGGTTGGTACCATGCGCAGAATCAGGCACAATGATTTTCGTACGTTTTGTGTCTCCACGTGAAGTGTGGTAAGCTTTCATAATCATAAGCCCAACTAATTCACCATGTGCCCCAGCATATGGGTTTAATGTAAATGTATCAAGCCCACTAATTTCTGAGAGCATTTTTTGTAAGTCATGATAAATTTTAAGGGTCCCTTGTGCTGTTTCAATTGGTTGGTAAGGATGAAGATTCGCAAATGCTGGTAAGTTAGCGATATCTTGGTTGATTTTAGGATTATATTTCATGGTACAAGATCCTAATGGATAGAATCCTTTTTCAATGCCAAAGTTTTTAAAACTAACATTTGTATAGTGTCTGACAACATCTAATTCGCTGACCTCAGGTAATCCTGGGCAATCATCACGAAGTAAATGTTCTGGTAAATCATAACGCTTAATTTCAGCTTTAGGGAGAGTGTACCCTTTTCTATCTTTTACAGATATTTCAAAAATGAGTTTATCGTAATACATTATGATAACCCCCCTATAATACGAATTAAATCATCGATTTGTGTTTTGGTACGTTTTTCCGTTAGCGCAAACACAACTAAATCGCTTTTTTCTTCATTGAACATTTTAAATGGTAATGGTCCTAAGTATCCATTTTCAGCTAAAATACTGTTTAGATGATTTGGATCTAAGCTCGTGCGTAAAGTAAACTCTTTAAAGAATGGTTTATCATACACTTCACTAAAGGTTGGAAGTTTTAATAACATGGTATGTAAGTAATGGGCATTGTCATAAGAGCGTTGTTGCACTTCATAAAGGCCTTTTTTACCCATAATTGACATATAAACCGTTACAAATAAAGCCAGTAAGCTTTGATTTGAACAGATATTTGAGTTTGCTTTTTCACGGCGAATATGTTGTTCACGTGCTTGAAGGGTTAATACGAATGCACGTTTTCCATCTGTATCTTTTGTAACACCACAAATACGACCAGGCATTTTACGCATATATTTTTCAAGCGTTGCCATGTACCCAATGTATGGTCCACCATAAGATAATGGAATCCCTAAAGTTTGTGCCTCACCTACAGCAATATCTGCCCCCCATGTACGTGGGGTTTTTAAATGACTTAAGGTTGAAGGGTCTTGGTTAATAATAAAGAGCCCTTTGTGTTCTTCGATGGTCTCTTTAAAGCCATCGAGGTTTTCTATAATTCCGTAAACATTAGGCGTTTGTACAATAACTCCTGCAAATGAATCGTTCATAATCGCTTTTAAATGATCTAAACTGGTTTCACCTGCATGTTCTTCTATAAGGGTTACTTCAATGCCTTTATATAATGCATAGGTTTTAACAACTTCTATAATATTAGGATTAACCGTTGCACTAATTAAGATTTTATTTTTCTTTCTATGACTACATGCCATAAACATTGCCTCAGCGGTTGCTGTTGCCCCATCATACATAGAAGCATTCGATACATCCATACCAGTAAGTTGCGTAATCATGCTTTGGTATTCAAAAATGTATTGAAGTGTTCCTTGTGATATTTCTGGTTGATATGGGGTGTAGGCAGTTAAAAATTCTTGACGCTCGATTATATGTCTAATAACACTAGGTGTATAGTGATCATATGCGCCTGCACCCATAAATGATATTAATGGCTTATTCATGCTAGCAAGCATTTCAAAATGATCATAGATTTCTAGTTCAGACATGCTTGAAGGTAAATCTAAATCTTTATGCACGAGTTCTTTTGGAATATCTGCAAAAAGGGCATCAATATTTTTGACGCCGATTGTTTCAAGCATGGCTTTGATGTCTTCATGGGTGTGCGGTAAATACTTAAACATCAAACCACTCCTATTCTTATTCGCAGACTTCTGCGTATTCTGCTGCGTTTAAAAGTTTGTTTAGTTCACTTTCATCTTCGATTTCAATTTTGATGATCCAGTTTTCATATGAATCTTCGTTTAATAATTCAGGGCTGTCTTCTAATTCTTCATTAACCAAAACAATTACACCTGATAATGGGGCATTTAAGTCTGATGCTGCTTTTACTGATTCGATTGCTGCAAACTCACTAAACTGAGTAATTTGTTCATTTTCTTCAGGTAATTCGATGAATACGATTTCTCCTAAAGACTCTTGTGCATAATCTGTAATTCCGATATAAGCAAACCCATCTTCAACACGTACCCATTCATGACTTTCTGTATAATACAAATCTTTTGGAATGTTCATAAATTGCCTCCTAAATATTACTTATTATATTTTTTATCATAAAATTTTTTGTTTCTTACTTTTACTTTAACACGCTTATTACGAATTTCAACCTCTAAAATTGTATCTTTTTTATCATAAGGTTTATCAATTAAAGCCATCGCTACGGTGAGGTCTGTACTAGGTGAACGGTAGCCTGTTGTAATCTCACCAACCAATGTATCTTCATGATAAACTTTATAGCCATGTCTTAGTATCCCTTTATCTAACATTTCAAGACCTACAATACGGCGATTTGGTTTAAGTTCTTTTTGCTTCATTAATACATCTTTACCAATAAAATTACCTTTTTCAAAGGAAATCGCAAAATTTAACCCTGCTTCTACTGGGGTAATATCTGGTGATAACTCATTCCCATATAACGGCAGTGCCACTTCGAATCTTAAGGTATCTCTACACCCAAGTCCACAAGGCTGTAAGGTGTCATTATCATCTATCAATTTCTCAAAGATGTATAAAATGTCTTCGTGATCACCGTAAATTTCGAATCCGTCTTCGCCAGTATAACCAGTACGAGAAACTAAAAAGTTGCGATCATATACTGTAATGTCATCAAAAGTGAAAAACTTAATCTCATCTAAATTAAATAAAGTTGCTTTTTGAAGCATGGTTTGTGCCTTAGGTCCTTGAATCGCAATTTCACTTATTTCTTCACTTTTATTAACAACTAAAGCATCAAATTTATTGTTTTTGTTAATCCATTCTAAGTCTTTATCGATATTAGAAGCATTAACCACAAGTAGGTAAAATTCATCATTGACTTTATAGACAAGTAAATCATCGACAACCCCACCATTTTCATAACACATCATCCCGTATAATATCTGCTTTGCTGTCATTGTGCGGACGTTATTTGTAAATAAATAATCGACAAAATCTGTTGCTTCTTTTCCAACGATGTAAATTTCTCCCATATGAGAAACATCAAATAATCCAGCTTCATTACGCACAGCTAAGTGTTCTTCTGTAATACCCGTATAACTAATTGGCATATGCCATCCAGCAAAATCAACCATTTTAGCATTTAATTTAACGTGTGCATCATGTAATATTGTTTGTTTCATTAAACCGCTCCTTCCGTACATTTTTTGCTCACTTTTATCGTATCATATTTTTAGTTTTTTCAAAGTCTTTTATAAATAAAATACGCATTTTTTATGTAAGCCCTAACAAATACATATTATAGATTAAAAAAATCGCATATTCAAGCGATTTTTTTAGTTTTTATAGAATTATTTTTTTGAAGGGTTTAATGTGTCTGTAAACGCTTTACTTGGTTTGAATTTAATCACGTTATGTTCAGGCACAATGACGGTTTCATCTGTATTTGGGACTACCATCGTTTTTTCTTTATGTTTAGTTATGTCGAAGGTACCAAATTGATGAATGGCGATTTTATCTTCGTTCATGAGTGATTCTTGCATGACATCAAGTAACGTAACGTAGAATTTTTCAGCGTCTTTAGGGGTTAATTCACATGTTGATAATATATTTTCTATAATATCATCTTTTACAATACTCTTAGCTTGGGGTTTCTTTTTTGAATTTGGTTTTGATTTGGTATCTTTCATTGGTGGTTCTACAGGTTTTGCACTTGGAGTAGGTGGTTCTATAGGTAGAGGACTCCCATTATTAAGATAATCATTAAATGCTGGGCTTCCTTTAAAACGAACAACATAATGTTCTGGTATTTCTGTGGTTGCCTCACTTGTTGTAGGCACTTGCATAGAGCGTGCTTTAAGTTTAGAACATGTAAAGGTTCCAAATTGGTGAATCGCGATTTTATCATGGGCAACTAAGGCTTCTGACATAACAGAAATTAGAGTGTCGATAAAATCACGTGCTTGGCTGTAATCTAAATCAGTAAGTTCTTCTATAACTAGTGAAATATCTTCTTTTGTATGACTTTGCGTACGTCTTTTTTTAGTGGCTTCTAAAATAGCACCTTTTACAAATGGTTTTTTTTCTTGAACGTCTTTTTCGGCTTTTTTAGGTTTAACTTCTTTAGACGATGGTTCGTCATCATCTACTGCAAATATTTCTTGGCGTTTGCGTTTTTCTTTTGCCGTATCATCTTTTGGTGGTGTTTCTTCTATGATTTCTTTTTTTACTTCTTCTTTAACTGGTTCGGCTTCTTTAACTTGTTCAGTTTCTTCAACAATCTCTGGTGATGATGAAACATCCTCTTCTTCAATTGGTATGATCGTTTTTTCAACGAGTTCTTTGCGTTTTTCTTCTCTTTCTATTACAGATGTCTCTTGATGTTCTGGGGCAACATATTCAGATAATTTGCTTGATTTGAGTTTGATTTTTGGTTTCTTTTTCTTTTTTTGTTTACTAAGTTCTTCTTGTCTTTGTAATTCTTCTTCAAGTTCATCTATGATTGGTTCATCTTTTTTTATTGGAGTAGCTTCTAATTTAGTTTCTTTTGCTGCTTTTTTAGGAACTGATACTTTAGCTTCTTCTGGAATGGCTTCTTGAGCTTTAGCTTCTATTGGTGTAGCTTCTTTAGGTTTATCCTCTGTTTTTTCCTTGTCGGTGGCTTCCTTAAAATCTGGGGCAACAAATTCTTCTAGTGGTTTTGGGGCTGTAATTTGTGTATAGCGTTTTTTCTCTTTTACAGCTTTTTTTACCTTTTTATCAGAATCATTTAGGAAATACTGTTGGAAATAACTTGATAGTATTAAAAAAACTGCGATAAAGCCCACTTCTAATATGAGGATTGTATTAAATGCACTAAACTCTTCGTTAATGACACACAATCCTTCAATGGCTACTTGATCACAATTAAATGCGTTTATAAAGGTTAAATAAAAGAGCGTTACTATTAATGCTAGTAACACTAAAAAGCTCATGAAGATCATGAGAAGGCTTAACTGGTAAAATAATCTCACTCGCCTCTGCTTCACCGTGCCACCGCCCTTTTTTATTATTTTACACTATTATTTAGAAATTTAATACACTTCATTATTAAAAACTTAAATAATGCGAAATTATTTACTGTGTGTTACAATTATTTTATGAGGTGATGATTGTGAGAGCTAAATGGCATTCTGCGTTAATTGTTTCTGTTACGTATATTATTTTTGGATCTTTATGGATCATTTTAACGGATTGGCTTATAGATAGATATTTTGATAATTTTATATTCTATAGTACCGTTAAAGGGTTACTTTTTGTATTGCTTTCGTCCATTGTAATCTACTTATCTGTCTATCATCAAATAAAACAACATAGAGAACTAGAAAGAATCATTGATGTTGAACTAAAAAAGAAGGCTTCTTATAAGAAAACACTTGAAGAACAAAACAAACGCTTATTCAAATTAATTGATGAATCACCTGTCCCTATGATATTACACGCTGAAAATAAACGAATTTTAAGACTTAGTAAAACATTTATCGAACGTACGAAATATACTTATGATGATATTCCTACTGTAAATGCTTGGGTAAAAAAAGCTTACCGTGATCATGGGCCTAAAGTGTTAACTCATATTGATAGTTTATATACGATAAGTAGTAAATTATATGAGGGGACCTTCTCACTTAAAACAAAAGATGATCGTACACTGATTTGGGACTTTTATTCTTCTTATATTGGAAGAGATGAACAAGGCCTAAGAAATATTATAAGCATTGCAATAGATATTACCGATTATAAACAAAATGAATCGGATTTAAAATTCTTAAGTTATCATGATGATTTAACCAACACATACAACTCTCGTTTCTTAAAAAAACATATTGAAGAACTTGGCGATGAGACCTTTGTTGCATTACTTGCTGATATTGATGGCTTAAATGATATCAATAAAGAGTACGGACGTTATAAAGGGGATGCTGTTTTAAAATTATTTGCATCTTTATTAAAATCTCATCTACCAAAAACCTCTATTGTTGCTAGGGTTGGTGGCGATGAATTCGCAGCCATTATTAAACAAACAACCCTTGAAGAAACAAAAGAATATTTGAAAAATATTAAAGAAGAACTGAAGTTAGTTACTTTTGATAATATTAAAATTGATGCCTCATTTGCTTCAGCGCTTAAAGATAGTGATAGTAATTTTGACGATATCATTAGTCAATTAGAACACAGCATTATTTCAAAAAGAA
>NZ_JBIOAG010000057.1:0-9970 GCF_043951795.1 Liberiplasma polymorphum
TGAAATAATCGCTATAAATAAAGAGTTTTGTCTTTTTTAGTATACTAGTTTACAAAAATAACCATTATGTTATAATAAAACAGGATTAATCTTAGGAGGTAATTATATTATGGCAAAAATAGATCAATTATCCGATTCAAGAGTAAGAATCGAAATTGAAGTCTCAGCAGACCAACTTGAGCATGGCCTTGATCATGCTTTTGACAAAATTAAAGACGAAGTAGAAATCAAGGGATTTAGAAAAGGTAAAGTAACACGTAAGATGTTCGAACAACACAAAGGTGTAGAACCGTTATACGAAGAAGCACTTAATCATGTTATTCAAGAAACCTATTTTGATGTAATTATGAGTGAGAAAATTGAAGTAGTTGCCCAACCGAAAATCGATTTAGATATTACAAAAGTAGAAAAAGGAAAAGGCTTCACTTATACAGCAACAGTAGCAGTTAAACCTGTAGTTGAATTAGGTGAATATAAAGGCTTTGAATTTGAAGGTGATTCTATCGAGGTAACTGATGAAGAACTAGATGTAAAAATCAATCAAATTCTAGGACAAAACGCTGAACTTATTGTAAAAGAAGACGGTGATCTTCAACAAACAGATACCGCTGTATTTGATTTTGAAGGATTTGTTGATGGAGAAGCATTCGAAGGTGGAAAAGCTGAAAACCATGAACTTATCATTGGTTCAGGACAATTCATTCCTGGATTTGAAGATCAAATGATTGGCATGAAAACTGGAGAAGAAAAAGATATTAATGTTAAGTTCCCAGAGGAATACCAAGCAGAAAATCTAAAAGGTAAAGATGCTTTATTTAAAGTCAAATTACATGAAATCAAAGTTAAACAAGTTCCTGAGTTAACTGATGAGTTCGTTAAAGATTTAGATAAAAAAGGCATTGAAACTGTAGACGCTTTAAAAGCGGATACGCTTGAAGCCCTTAAAACCGAAAAAGAAGAAGCAAGTAAAAATAGAGCCGTTGACTTTGCGGTAGATCAAGCATCTCAAAATGCTAAAATCGATATTCCTAAAGAAATGATACAAGAAGAAAAAAATCGTCAAATTGATAACATCAAACGTCAAGCACAACAATATGGTCTTGATTTAGATACCTACTTACAATTATCAGGATTAGATAAAGACCAATTTGATAATCAATTAGAAGATCAAGCAAGTCGTTCAATTCGTTATAACTTAACCATTGAAGCGATTGCTCAAAAAGAAAATATCGAAGCAACTAAAGAAGAAATCGAAACCAAATATGCTGAACTAGCAACTCAATACAATATGGATGTTGAACAAATCCGTTCTCAAGTGAATGAAAGTGCCATGGAACAAGAGGTTGTATTTAGAAAAACAATAGATTTCTTAGTAGATTCACTTGTAACAAAATAATACTTTAAAGCACTTCATTTGAAGTGCTTTTTTAAAAGGATGGATACAATGATTAAATGTATAGTTTTTGATTTAGATCACACATTACTAAATGATGATAAAGTTATCACCCCTTTTACATTAAAGATGATAACCAAACTAAAAGAGATGGGGATCCTAGTCACTTTAGCGAGTGGGCGCGCTGAACCTTTAATGTTGCCTTATGTTAATGCATTAGATATTACATTACCTGTTATCGCAAACAATGGGGCATTAATTAAAAATTTCAGATCAAAAGAAGTCCTTCATGAAGCAATGCTTAATGAAGAGGCGCAAAGTGAAATTTTACAAGATGCTATAGATAATAACTTAGCCTATATCTTTTATTCAGATAATATTTTTTACGCGAACAGCGAAGAGCGTGTTGCTTTTTATAAGCAATGGAATCAGATGTATCCAGAAGTATTTATTAATATAAAAATTACAAACGATTTTGACTATTTAAGTCAAAAAAAGTCGTATAAATTATTGTTAATCATCGAAGATGAGGTAACATTTGATCACTATTATAAAAAATATATTAATCATCCTGATGCCTATGTGACTAGAAGTCAAGACACCTTCTTAGATGTGTTACCTAAAAATTCAAACAAAGGGAATGCTGTTAGAATGTTAGCGAATCATTTAAACATTGGACTTGATGAAATATTAGCTTTTGGGGATAACGATAATGATGCTAAAATGTTAAACAGTGTAGGCTTAAGTATTGCGATGCCAAACGGTTCTAAAAAAGCCATGGAATCGGCAACTTTTTTAGCCCCATTTACCAATCAAGAAGAAGGGGTTGCAAAAGCGTTAGAATTATTAATTAAACAAGGAATCTTGCAACCAGTAAAATAAACAATATAATTTTTAACATATTGTTTTATAGTTAAACTGAAATCCATTATAATATAGGCAAGTTGCACTATGCGATTTGATTGTATAAATCGCTAAAATAGAGTATATTATAAGTAGACTATTAGCTTAAAAAAAGAGGTGAAACATTATGTTTGATGCAAACAAGAAAACACAAGGCGTATTGCCTAGTATCGCGATTCGTGGCTTAGCGCCTTTTCCTCATACAGACGTTCGTACTGAAGTTGGACGAACTGCGAGTAAAACCGCGCTTTTAGAAGCTGAACGTAATCATAATAATTATGTCATTTTACTCATCCAAAAAAACCCGATGATAGAAGATCCACAACCAGAAGATATGTTAAGCTATGGTGTGGTCGCCAAAATTGGTATTAAAATTAAACTGCCAAACGGAAACTTTAAAGTTAAATTTGATCCAGTTGTTCGTGCGAAAATTCATAATTACGATCAAGTCAAACCATTTTACACAACATCATTTGAAACACAACCTGCCATTCAAGAGGATATTGATGAAGAAATCGCATTAGTTAGAATGATTGTAAAACAGGTGATGGAAAACGCGCAAAATATTTTAAACAATCCAAAACAATCTATTGAAGCAATTCAACAAGGAGTCTCAAGTGATAAACTTGCGGATATTTTAGCAAGCAATCTTAAAATATCTGAAAATCATAAGTATAAGTATATTGAAACCGCATCCATTGTTGAGCGTTTAAACTATTTACTTCAAGACATTGAAAAAGAACGTCATATGAGTGAAATCGAAGATAAAATTAATCGTACGGTTAAGAAAAATATTGATGAAAATCAACGTGAATATTACTTACGTGAAAAACTACGTGCTATTCAAGAAGAACTTGGCGACAAAGTTAAAAAAGAATCAGAGATTGAACAACTTCGCAAACAAATATTAGAGAAAAAAATGCCTGATCACATTGAAGAAAAAGCTTTATATGAGTTATCACGTTACGAAACACTCCCTGCTGCAAGCGGTGAGAGTGGTGTTATTCGTACATATTTAGAGTTTTTAATTGAACTGCCTTGGCATGAACAAAGCAGTGATGAAACTGATATTAAAAAAGCTGAAGCAGCACTTGAAGAGACCCATTTTGGATTAGAAAAAGTAAAAGAACGTATCGTAGAATATTTGGCAGTTAAATTATTAACTGGTAAAAACCCACAAACGATTCTTTGCTTAGTAGGGCCACCTGGGGTTGGAAAGACATCACTTGCTCAATCCATTGCAATGGCATTAAACCGTAAGTTTGTTAAACAATCCCTTGGTGGGATTAAAGATGAATCTGAAATACGCGGTCATAGAAGAACCTATTTAGGGGCATTACCTGGACGAATTTTACTAGGAATGAAAAAAGCGAAAGTTATTAACCCGCTATTCTTACTTGATGAAATTGATAAGTTAGGTAGCGATTATAAAGGGGATCCAAGTGCTGCTATGTTAGAAGTCCTTGACCCTGAACAAAATCACCGTTTTAGTGACCATTATTTAGAAGACCAATATGATTTAAGCCAAGTATTATTTATTGCAACCGCAAACTACCTCGGTAACATTCCAGCGCCTCTAAGAGACCGTATGGAAATTATCGAACTATCAAGCTACACAGAAATTGAAAAATTTAATATTGCTAGAAAACATCTTATTCGCAAACAATTAAATTCACACGGACTAGATCCTGAAAAATTCAGCGTTCAAGATGAAGCTGTAATGAAAATGATAAGAGATTATACGCGTGAAGCGGGTGTTCGCCAATTAGATAGATTGTTTGGTTCAATTATTAGAAAATCAATCAAAATAATCCTTGGTGATAAAGTTGAAAAAGTAAGCATTACTGTTGATAATATTGAAGATTTCTTAGGAAAACCTAAGTTTTCAAATAATCAAGCAGATAAAGAAGATCAAATTGGTGTAGTTACTGGACTTGCATATACACAATTTGGTGGCGATACATTACCAGTTGAAGTTGCTTATTACAAAGGTAGCGGAAAACTCGTTTTAACAGGGCAACTTGGTGATGTTATGAAAGAATCAGCTCAAGCTGGGCTTTCTTATATCCGTGCAAATCATGAAAAATATGGTATTGATAAAAAACTATTTGACGAATCAGATGTGCATATTCATGTACCTGAGGGGGCAATTCCAAAAGATGGTCCAAGTGCAGGAGTCACTATCGCAACGGCATTAATTAGTGCGTTTACACATAAAAAAGTTGATCATGCTATTGGTATGACAGGAGAAATTACTTTAAGAGGACGTGTCCTTCAAATCGGTGGATTAAAAGAAAAAGCCATCGCTGCCCATAGAAGCGGACTCAAAAAAGTACTTATTCCAAAACAAAACAGTCGTGATATTGATGAAATACCTGATGATGTTAAAAACAACTTAGAAATCATTCCAGTAGAAACGATTGATGAAATCATTGCCCATATATTAAAAGCTTAAATAATACATGTAGGCAATCAATTGATTGCCTACCTATTTTTATAGGAGAAAACGATGATTAAAACCGTAGAAAAACCAATTACTATAGTAGAAGAAAAAGATTATCCAAAAACGAATTTACCTGAGTTCGTTTTACTTGGTCGTAGTAATGTAGGGAAGAGCTCATTTATTAATACGCTTTTAAATCGAAAAAACTTTGCGTATATCTCCTCTAATCCAGGGAAAACACAAACATTGAACTTTTATTTAGTTAATGATGCATTTTACTTAGTCGATGTTCCTGGATATGGCTATGCAAAGGTAAGTAAACGTAAAAGAGAAGCTTTTGGAAAAATGATTGAAACCTATTTAAGTTCACGTACAACTTTACAGCATATATTTTTACTCATTGATAGTAGACATGCACCAACTGAACATGATCATTTAATGGTCGGTTTTCTAAAGTTTATAAATGTTCCATTTTCTATTATCATGACAAAAGCAGATAAATTATCTAACAATCAACAGCAAAAACAACTCGGGATTACCAAAAGAGAATTCACACTAACTGGTGATACTGAGATTATATTATTTTCTGCAATAACAAAATTAAACAAAGAACATATCGTAAGTAAAATTTTTAATATGTTAGAAAATTAGTGTTGAATAAGCCATTGCCTTATGATACACTTTATGTAAATACAATGCATAGGAAGAGTAAATAAATTTTTGATGATAGAGAACTAGTGTTTGGTGGAAACTAGTATAAAGGTTTATTGAAAGTCACCTAGAAGTAGATTTAATGAATAAAGTAGTTAAATCCGTCTGTCCGCGTTAAGGCATTAAGCGCTAGTTTTTTAATAAACTAGAACTAAGGTGGTACCGCGATTATTCGTCCTTAACAAATTTGTTAAGGATTTTTTTATTATTAAGGAGGTTTTAATATGTTATCAAAGAAATATGAACACAAAACAGTAGAAGCTGGGCGCTATAAAATATGGCGTGATGCAGGTTATTTTAAAAGTGGAGATTTATCTAAAGAACCTTATACGATAGTGATACCACCTCCGAATGTCACTGGTAAACTTCATTTAGGCCACGCTTGGGATAATACATTACAAGATATTATTATCAGACAAAAAAGAATGCAAGGATATGATGCATTATATTTACCTGGAATGGATCATGCGGGTATTGCCACTCAAGCAAAAATTGATGAACGTTTAAAAAGTGAAGGCATTAATCGCTATACTTTAGGGCGTGAGAAATTTTTAGAAGAAGCATGGAACTGGAAAGAAGAATATGCCGGTTTTATTCGCATGCAATGGGAAGCACTTGGTGTAAGTGTTGATTATGATAAAGAACGTTTTACATTAGATGAAGGTTTAAATGAAGCTGTTAATGAAGTATTTATTCGTCTTTATCAAAAAGGGTTAATCTACAGGAAAGAACGCATTATCAACTGGGATGTTGAAGCGAAAACCGCTTTAAGTAATATTGAAGTAGAGCACAAAGAAATTGAAGGTGCATTTTATTATTTCAAATATATGTTAGAAGATAAAAGTGATTATTTACTTATTGCAACCACACGTCCTGAGACGATGTTTGGAGATACCGCATTAATGATTCACCCAGAAGATGAGAAACGAAAAAAATATGTAGGACAAAAAGTATATATTCCTGGGACCAATGTATTAATTCCAATTATTGAAGATGATTATGTTGATAGAGAATTTGGAACAGGTGCAGTAAAAGTAACCCCTGCACATGATCCAAATGACTTTATAGTCGGTGAAAGACATCATTTAGCTATGCCTTTATGTATGGAAGAAGATGGCAAAATGAATCATATGGCTTTTCAATATGAAGGCATGGAACGTTTTGCATGCCGAAAAGCACTAGTTAATGATTTAAAAGAAAAAGGCTTATTGACTAAAATTGAAACACTTAAGCATAGTGTCGGACACAGTGAACGTACTGGTGTTATCGTAGAACCACGACTTTCAATGCAGTGGTTCGTAGATATGAAACCTTTAGCCGATCGATCACTCATTGAATCAACCGCAAATTTTATTCCAGCACGTTTTGAAAAAATCTTTAAACGCTGGATGGAAAATATTCAAGACTGGTGTATCAGTAGACAGTTATGGTGGGGACACCGTATTCCTGCTTATTATAAAGGTGAAGAAATTTATGTAGGCAAAAATCCGCCCGCAGGGTTTGTTCAAGATGAAGATGTATTAGATACTTGGTTTTCATCCGCACTTTGGCCTTTTTCAACCTTAGGTTGGCCAAACGAAACTGAAGATTTTAAGCGCTACTATCCAACACAAACAATGGTAACTGGGTATGACATTATTTTCTTTTGGGTTGCTCGTATGATTTTTCAAGGACTAGAATTTACAGATCAAACCCCGTTTGAACACGTTTTAATTCACGGATTAATTCGTGATGAACAAGGTAGAAAAATGAGTAAATCTTTAGGCAATGGTGTGGATCCTATGGATATCAAAGAACAGTTTGGTATGGATACATTACGTTATTTTTTAACCACAAACTCTGCGCCAGGACAAGATTTGCGTTTTGAAATTGAGAAGGTAGAATCAAGTTGGAACTACATTAATAAATTATGGAACATTTCTCGTTACATACTGATGCAATATGAAGATGAAAAAATCGAAGATTTTACTATACATCATGCTGATTTATCATTAAGTGATGAGTGGCTATTAAGTCGTTTTGAAGAAACACTTGAAACTGTAAATGAAAACTATGATAAATTTGAGTTTGGTGAAGCTGCAAAAAGTTTGTATACATTTGCATGGGATGACTTTGCGAGTTGGTATATCGAAGTTAGTAAAGTTACTTTCCAATCAAATGATGAATTAGCTAAAAGAACTTCAAAAATTATCATGGCAAATATTCTTAAAGATATATTGAAATTATTGCATCCATTTATGCCGTTTGTAACTGAAGAAATATTCTTGAAATTACCAAATCAAGATGCTGATTCTATTATGATTTCAAACTGGCCAAAGGGATATGGTTTTAGAAACACTGAAAGTATAAAGCAATTTAATATCATTCAAAACTTAATTACGAAATCGCGTAATATTAGAAATGAATATCAAGTTGCACCAAGTAAGCCAATTGATATTTATATTGAAGCTAGTACACAAATTCAAGCATTACTCAACAATCAGATTAATTTATTACAAAAATTCTTAAATCCTGAAGCACTGGAAATTAAAGAAAAAATCATTTTAAAAGAAGAAGTAATTTCAAGTGTTTTACCAAATCTCAACATATATATTCCACTAGGTAGTTTAGTAGATATTAAAGAAGAACTTACTAAACAGCAGCAAGAATTAAAGCGACTAGAAGGAGAAATCAAAAGAGCGGAGGCCATGTTAAGTAATCCGAACTTTATTGAAAAAGCCCCAACATTTAAAGTTGAGGCAGAAAAAGAAAAACTTTCTAGTTATCAAAAACAATATCAAAACGTATTATTACGTATAGAGGAATTAAAAAATCATGTTTAAACATTTAGAAGAAGCACAAA
Source organism: Liberiplasma polymorphum (assembly GCF_043951795.1). Taxonomy (NCBI): domain Bacteria; kingdom Bacillati; phylum Mycoplasmatota; class Mollicutes; order Liberiplasmatales; family Liberiplasmataceae; genus Liberiplasma; species Liberiplasma polymorphum. The sequence goes on from NZ_JBIOAG010000057.1 coordinate 8,293, forward strand.
AATGGATTGAGTCTGTACACCGTTTTGGAGACAAATACGATCTTGTGCGTATGGAAAAAGCCTGTGAAATGTTAGATTATCCCCAACACACTTTTAAAAGTATTCACGTTGGTGGGACTAACGGGAAAGGTTCGACCGTTACTTACTTAAAACAAATTTATTTAGAATCTGGTTACAGTGTGGGAACTTATACAAGTCCTTACATAGTTAGATTTAATGAAAGAATCACATTAAATAACGAAGAGATTAGTGATGATGAACTGCTTTATTACATTAATTTTATCTACGACTTTGATCAACAATATTTAGCGAAAGAAAATGATCAAATATCATTTTTTGAACTTGTTACATTAATGAGTTTTCTATATTTTAAAGATAAACAACCTGATATTGTAATTGTAGAAGTAGGACTTGGTGGTACTTTAGATGCGACAAATGTCATATTACCAGTTGCGAGTGTTATCACAAACATTGGTTATGATCACATGAATATATTAGGTAAAACACTAGATTCAATCGCCAAAAATAAACTTGGAATCGTAAAGGAAAATATACCGCTTATAACAAGTGTGGACCAAGAAGAACTATTTCCTTTATTTGAAGCCACAACGCAAGCAAAAAACAGTAAATATATTCATCTTAAGGATTATCCGATTGAAAACCTTCATTTGGGACTACCAACGACATTTACCTTTTTAGGTATGGATTTTACATTGAACATGGCAGGGATTCATCAAGTATACAATGCGACTTTAGCAGTATTAACCGCGTACACATTACATCACGATAACTTATTTGCCGTCACAAAAGCTGGCATGATTAGAGCAATCAAGCAAGCCTTTTGGCCAGGTAGATTTGAAGTTTTTGGTAATATTATTATTGATGGTGCACATAATGAGCAAGGCTTAAGAGCGTGCTTAAATACTGTAAAAGCTTATTATCCTGAACGCCATGTTAAATCTCTTTTCACTGTAATGGCTGATAAAGATTATAGTCCAATGCTAAGCATGTTAGAAAAAGAAGTAGATGAAATAATATTTACTGAAATTAATTATCCAAGATGTGAAAAAGCTAAAACATTATATGACCTTTCAAACCATAAAAATAAACGTTCGATTAAAGACTTTAAGGAAGCTTTTAAAGAAGCAAAACCGGATTCGGATTTAGAATTATTAATCATTACGGGTAGTCTTTATTTTATTAGTGAAGTTCGTAAACTATTAAAAGGCTAGAAATAGCCTTTTTATATATTTTTTATTATGGTATAATTTTAGTAATATAAAGGTATAGGAGGTAAGTCATGTTTCAAAAAGCGCAATTATCTATTTTAGATTGGTGGCTTTATTGGCTACTAATGGCAATACCACTAGTAAATGTCATCATTTTCATTATCATCATATTAGATCCTAAAACGAATAAAACACTTAAAAACTACATCTTATCAAGAATTGTGTTTGTCCTATTATTGCTCTTACTGATTTTTTCTGTTTTTGGAGGGTTAAGAGGATTCTTTAATGCATTTATGTAAATTCAAACCATAATATTCATCTATTTAAACGAATGCACAATTAGGTAAATCAATTGTGCATTTTTAAATGGTGTGTTTATTTATTATTATCAAACAAGTTTATTAGAATTAAACGAGTATTTTAAAGCATTAATATGTTAAAATATCTTT
>NZ_JBIOAG010000058.1:0-8482 GCF_043951795.1 Liberiplasma polymorphum
ATTGTTGTATTAAGTTGTGAACTTTATTATTTAGTGCTGATCAACTATAAAACTCGGGTTATATCATTTTTATTGCTTATTTTATTTTATTCTAGAAAAGTGAGATAACGTCTAGTCTAAATGCCTGAACCGCTTTCTCACCAACTTTTTTCACCAAACGTCAGTTTTTTTTTAGATAATTTATCTGTAAAAAAAATAGAGCGCGAGCGCTCTATTCAATAATTTCTAGGATTAATGGTTTCTTTTCAACCATCGTTTCAGTAATGGTGAATGCATTTAAAATAGTTTTTATCTCTTCGGTAATATCATCTTTGTTGTTGTAAACATAAGCAAGGACTTCGCCTACTTCTATTTTGTCACCAACTTTTTTATTTAAAACAATCCCAACATCCATATCAATTTCATCATCTTTTGTTGCACGTCCTGCACCTAAGCGCATGGCAGATAAACCAATATCTAGGGCATTAAGTTTTTGAATGTAGCCTTCTGTTTCGCTTTTAACTGCGATGATGCCATTGGTGTGAATATAATCGTTTAAATCAGGATACTTCCCACCTTGTGCTTTAATTAACTCATAAAACTTGTCACTTGCTTCAAGTGATGAGATTTTTTTATCTATTAGCTTACGGGCTTCTTTTAAAGTTTCGGTTATTCCTGAGTGATGGACTAAATAACTTCCAATTTCTTTACAAAGGGTTTCTAGGTCGCTTGGACCGTTTCCTTGAAGGGTTCTAATTGCTTCTAGTACTTCTAATTTATTTCCAACTGCATAGCCTAAAGGTTCACTCATGTCAGTGATAAAAGCAACGACCTTTTTACCAAAATTGGTACCGATTTTAACCATTAAGTGACTTAATTCTCGTGCATCTTCAATAGTTTTCATGAATGCACCTTCGCCGATTTTTACATCAAGCACAATAACATCTGCACCGCTTGCTAGTTTTTTACTCATTATTGAACTTGCGATAAGTGGAATACTAGGCACAGTACCTGTAACATCACGTAAGGCATATAACATTTTATCTGCAGGGGCTAATTTAGCGGTTTGTCCGGCAACAGCAATGTTAATATCATTGACTTGTTTTACAAATGTTGCATTGTCTAAATTAATATTAAAGCCTTCAATGCTTTCTAATTTGTCTAGTGTCCCACCGGTATGTCCTAATCCGCGACCTGATAGTTTTGCGACTTTTGCGCCACATGAAGCCACTAAAGGCCCAAGTACTAATGTCGTTTTATCACCAACACCACCGGTTGAATGTTTGTCAACTTTGATGCCGTCGATGTTACTTAAATCAATAATTTCTCCGCTATTTAAAATAGCTTCTGTTAAATAAGTTGATTCTTCATCATTCATGCCGTTAAAATAGATTGCCATTAATAAACTACTCATTTGATAATCTGGAATATTACCGTTTAGGTATTCTTTAATAAAATATTCAATTTCATTTTTTGTAAGTTCGTGGTGATCTCGTTTTTTTTCAATAATATCTACCATTCGCATACAATCAACTCCTCTACTTTTAAATTAAACGCGTGTATACTATATCACATTCTTGATTATTTAACTATGTTTTTGTATTCATCAAGCTTAGTTTGTATCATTTGTTTTACATATTGACTTAGTTCGATAGTATTCATTGCTTGATATGTTTCATATTTAAGCAATGGATGAAAATGTAAGTAAATTTTGTGTCGTTTAATAGGCCACCATTTAAATACTTTACTAAAGTCATAAATGGTACCGACTAAAATATCAGCTTTGGGTTTTGTTGCAAGTTTAAACGCACCTGGTTTGAAGTGTGTTAGTTCGTTTCCAAATGTTCTTTTACCCTCAGGAAATATCGCCATAGGGATGCCTTCTTTATAGAGTTTAATGCCTCTTATGATGCTTTCTGCAGCATCGCGGTCAGCATCACGCTTAATAGGTACATTTCCTAACATACGAATCCACCTACCGAGTAAAAACCAATCAAATGATTCTTTTTTAGCAATAAAGTTTAGTGGATGCTCTTTTAAGACTGGTTTAATTGCCATAATATCGTAATTTTCTTGATGGTTACATACAAAGATAAATTTTTCTCCTTTTAAAGGAATATTTTCCTTGCCTGTAACTACTAATTTTACGTTTAAAAATCTAAAAGCTAACTGTAAAATACTATTAACTATCCCATGGTTTCTCATATTATGAGGATCAATTTCTTTTATCGTAAAACTATACACCCAGAAAAATAATACAAAAATAATGAATGTTAAAACCATTCCACCTAACAATGAAGCAAACCAAAATAATACGGTTAAGTAACTCGTAATTAGGTACAATTCAAAAAACAAGATTGCAACAGCTGCAAAAGCTAAACTAAAAATAATATATAATCGCGTAGCCATTAAATCATCCTTTCATAGACTGCAAAACTTAAAGACGGATGATCATCAAAATAAACTCTTTTGTAATCCGACTCGTTATATTCAGGAAAATAAGTATCACCTTCGAAACGCCCTTTTATATGAGTAATATATAGTTTTTTTGCATAAGGTAATGCAATTTGATAAATTAATCTTCCACCAATAACAAAGATTTCTTCTTCTTTATCTTGGTTGGCTTTTAAGTATTGTTCCAAATCGTTAATAACTTCAATCCCTTGATAGGTTAATTTCTGTCTTGAAACGACAATGTTTTCACGGTTAGGTAAAGGTTTTTTCAAGGTTTTTAAAATTGATTCAAAAGTAACGCGTCCCATCACACATTTGTGATGCGCAGTTACATTCTTAAAATAGGCTAAATCTTCTTTAAAGTGCCAAGGTAATCCACCTTTAAATCCTATTGTTTTTGCCTCATCAAAGGCAACAATAATTGAAATCATTAAACACTCACCTTCCCTTTAATGGCTGGGTGAGGATTATAATCTTCAAGTGAAAAGTCTTCATAAGTAAAACTGAACAAGTCTTTAACCTTTGGATTTAACACCATTTTCGGAAGTGGTTTGGGGGTTCTTGAGAGTTGTAGATGAACTTGCTCTAAATGATTTTGATAGATATGAGCATCACCCATTGTATGAATAAATTCACCCACTTCAAGCCCGGTTGCTTGAGCAACCATCATAGTTAATAAACTATAACTTGCTATATTAAATGGTATCCCTAAAAAAGCATCCGCACTTCTTTGATATAGCTGACAGGATAATTTTCCATTTGACACATAAAACTGAAACATCATATGGCATGGGGGTAACGCCATTTTATCAATTAGTGGTGGGTTCCAGCTATTTACGATTAATCTTCTTGAGTTAGGATTAGTTTTAATTTCTTCAATCAGCCATTTAAGTTGGTCAACAACGGTTTCTTTCCCTTCAAAACTACGCCATTGTTTCCCATAAACAGGACCTAAATCACCATGTTTTTGAGCAAAATTTTCATCGTTTTTTATCTTTTCAATAAATGCATCTAGTGTTTCATTTTGGTAATCACTACTCTTTTTATAAGTCTCATATGGCCATTCATTCCAAATACGGACATTATTAAGCACTAATGGTCTAATATTAGTCTCACCTTTAATAAACCATAACAGTTCATGAATAACACTTTTTAAGTGAACTTTTTTAGTGGTTAGTAAAGGAAATCCTTCGCTTAAATCAAATCGCATTTGATAACCAAAAGTCGAAATTGTCCCCGTATTTGTACGATCGTTCTTAATTGTACCCTTTTCTAATATATGCTTTAGGAATGTTAAATAAGCATTCATAATTTCACCCCGTTTTTATTCATATATTATATCATAAAAACCATCTTTTGAAGCCATTAAAAACACATCCAAATTGCGGATGTGTTTTTAATAAAGGGGGATTTAACTAAAGGATAAAGGTTATTCGGATGCTTTTGGACTGATAAAGGTAATTTTTTCAGCAACAACTTCTGCGTGGCTAAATGTTTCATTGTCACCATATTCGAAGAATTTTTGAACAAGTCTTGCTTTAACGCCTACTGTAGAACCTTTCTTACAATATTGAACGGTATTTTCTGCAATACCACTCCATAGCGTACATCGGATAAAATCAGTTTCATACGTACCACTTTCTGCACTTTTAAAGCTTCTTTGCAGGGCAAGTGTAATTGTAGTCACTTTTTTACCATCTTCAAGTGTTCTTAACTCAGGGTCATACACTAATCTTCCCACTAGTATGACTTGATTAACCATGTGAACCTCCTTTTTTATTGTTAACATAAGCATACAAAAAACTTTAACGGATGTCACTTTACAGAAATTGAAGATTTCGCAGGTCTTTACGTGCTTTTTTATCAAATTTAACTGGATTTCTAAAGTTTTTCATGTCATTTCGAAGGTTATACTAAAGCTCCTAAGAAAATCCCTTAAATTCTGTAAAGTTTAAACTTTTTTTTAAAGTCCAATGATTTACTAGAAATTTGTGAAACATCTTGGACTTGATTGACAAGGTTCTAATGGTAAAATAGAGTTAAGTAATTATGAGGAGGATTTTATGTATAAAGGTAAAATTGCAAGTCAAGGTTTAGCTATTGCAAAAGCGTATATATATATAAAAGAACCGATTAAAACTAGTAATGATGTATGTGAAGATATTGATACATGCATCAAAACCTTTAAAAAAGCGCTAAGTGAAAGCACCACTGACATAGAAAAGGTTATTGAATCTTCAAAAAACTCTCTTGATGCTGAGCATGTTGCTATTTTTGAAGCACATATACAGATGATTAACGATGTAGAAATTATTGATGCTGTTAAAAAACTAATAAAAGAAGATTCTATAAATCCCGCGAAGGCTTATGAAAAAGTAACCAACGAATTTGTCACAATTTTTGAAAATATGGAAGATGCTTATTTTAAAGAACGTGCTTCTGACATCAAAGATATTCAGTACCGTGTTTTAAGTCATCTAGTCAATAGTAAAATCGCTGATTTGAGTTTATTAGATCAAGAAGTCATTATTGTTGCAGAAGACTTAGCCCCAAGTGATACAGCAAGTTTAAACCTAGAATATGTTAAAGGCTTTATTACCGAACAAGGTGGTTACACCAGTCATACAGCCATCATGGCTCGTGCTTTAAATATCCCGGCTATTGTTGGTGTAGATGGAATTGTTAATGCAATAGATGATGATACACTGTTAATTCTAGATGCGTTAGATAATCACATATACGTTTCACCAAATGATGATCAGTTAAATAAAGCTAAGAAAACACTAAAAGCCTACAATGAAAAACAAATTGCTTTGAAGGCTTATAAAGATAAGAAAACGATAACACTAGACAACCATCATGTCGGATTATTTGCAAATATCGGCTCTATTGAAGATTTAAAAAGTGTTAAAGCTAACGGGGCTGAAGGGATTGGGTTATTTAGAACTGAGTTTTTATTTATGAATTCAGAAAAAATGCCTACATTAGATGAACAAGTTGCGAGTTACAAAAAAGTATTTAAAGCAATAAATACAGTTATAGTAAGAACGCTTGATATTGGTGGAGATAAATCTTTACCTTATCTATCTCAAGAAAAAGAAGACAATCCTTTCTTAGGTCATCGTGCAATTAGACTTTGTCTAGAAGAAACTGATTTATTTAAAACCCAGTTAAAAGCTTTATTAATCGCTTCTGCTGATCAAAAGGTTTTACGCATCATGATACCAATGATTGCACGATTAGATGAAATTCTTAAAACAAAAGTCATCTTGAATGAGGTTATTGAAGATTTAGAAAAAAATAACGAATCCTACCAAAAAAATACTAAATTAGGAATAATGATTGAAATTCCAAGTGCTGCTTTAAATGTTAAAACACTCGCAAAACACATTGATTTTATTTCAATTGGTAGTAACGATTTAATTCAATATCTATACGCCGCAGATCGAATGAATAAAAAAGTTACATATTTATATGAACCCTTTGATCCAACTTTAATCCGCTTGCTTTATCAAATCATTAAAGATGCTAAAAGTGAAGGCGTAGAAACAGGATTATGTGGTGAAATAGGAAGTATTAATGAAATAGCATTATTACTTACTGCAATGGGTATAGATGAAATTAGTATGAATGCATCAAGTATTCTTGAAATTAGAGCATTACTTAGTAAAGTTAAACTTAGTGATTTAAAAACATTATTAGACGATGTTTTAAAATTAGATCAAGCCAGTACCGTTAAAGATACAATTAAACAATTTAAAGAGGTGAAACTATGAAATCAATTGAATTAATAATTACAGATGAAGCTGGATTACACGCAAGACCTGCATCGTTAGTATGTAAAGAAGCCGCAAAATATAACTCAAAACTTGAGTTAGTCTACAACGATAAAGCCATTAACTTAAAAAGTATTTTAGGTGTAATGAGTTTAGGCGTGCCCCATGAAGCAACCATCACAGTACGTGCTGAAGGTGATGATGCAGAAGATGCCCTTAAAAATATCGAAAAAGCTTTTAAAGATAATAAACTTGTTTAATAAAAAAACTTTCATACTCATTTAAATAGTATGAAAGTTTTTTTATGTAGAAAGCAAAAGTTTTAATAAGTTGCTTTCACTATTAGATTTTATAATCGCTTCATTATGGTGTTCAATTTTTTCACTTAACAGACTTAATAATTTTAAATGCATCTCACTATTTAAAGCCGCAAGTGTAAAAATAATTCTTACAGGTTTATCATCTGGGAAAATTACTGGATTTTCTAAAATTAAAGCACTAATACCATTATCTAAAACACCGTCTTCAGGTCTAGCATGACTAATCGCAATCAAATCACTAACAACAATGTAAGGCCCTAAATGATCAATATTTTCAATAATCTTTTCTACATAACTTTTAGTTATTTTAGCTTCACGAATTAAAGGTGCAGCGCTAATAAATAGTGCTTCTTTATAATCTTTAGCATTTTTCTGTTTTTGAATATACTTAGATAACATAAGTTCACTCAGTAAATTTAATGACGTTTTTGGCATGAGGTACTTATGTAATATTTTTAATACAGCATCTGTGTTTTTTTCTTTAATAAAGGGTTTTAAATCCTGTAAAATCGTTTGTGGGTCTATTGATAAATGCGACGTTTTATTAAATATAATGCTTAATCTTTCTTTTTCATATTCAGATAATAATGGTGAAACATAGATAGTATTTGCTTCATAAGGATTATTTTTTATTTTTACAGTCGCTATGAGTTTATCAAAAGGGTTAACATAAGCATCTAAATCATCTAAGGCAATACAATCTATGACTTCAATATTATCGAGTTGATCTTCAAGTGATTTCTTTAGTAAATAACTTGTTGCTACACCTGTTGGACAAACGATTAATATTTTCTGAGTGGCTACAGTTTGGTTTTCACGTCTTAAATGACCACCAAAATGCATAGCAATATAAGTAATATCATCTTCTGAGATTGGATAGGCTATGACTTCTTCAAACTCAGCCATAACTTTTTTTGTTAAATTAAAAATAGGATAATATTGTTGTTTAAAAAGTTGTTTCATGGTGTTTTCTATACGAACACCATATTTATAGCGCTTTAACGACTGACTTATATGGTTATATAAGCCGTTAAAAAGTGCCGTTTCATCTTTAAAATGGATTAATGTTTTACGTTTAAATTCCTCAATAATATCATTGACTAAATCATAAATAAATGGGTCTTCTTTTGAAGTTACAATCTTATCTTTTATATCTAAAAAATGAAAAAAGATAAACTCCGATTCTTGTTTTAATGATTCCGGTAAATAATCGTATGCAAGTCTATAAATCTCATCTGTAAATATCGTTTTTTCTTCATCAGATAACTGAATAGGTTTTTGCGGATACTTTTTTAATATAGCTAAAGCAAGTACAAGATAATTAAACATATCTTCAGATAAATTCTCATCAAAATGACGATTTAAATGCGTTAATAATTCATGCATCTTGTCATAATCTTGAATATCAAAAAATAAATTTTTTAAAACAAACAATCGATCGCTTAAATCATTAATAACCTTAAATAAAACCGAACGTTTTCTTAAGTTTGTGCCTTCAATAAAGTAACCATGTTGATTACTATATTCAAGGGTACAATGGTATTTAGCAAGGTTATATCTTACTGTTTTCAAGTCATTCATAACGGTGTTTTTACTTATTTTTAATACATCTTCAAAAGATTGCACCGAGAACTTATCCTCTTCTAATAGTAAATAAAGTAATATCATGTGAATTCGTTCTTCTTGTGAATAGGTGTATAAATTAAAAAAGTTTTCATCTAAAAATGATTTAAGAAAATCCTTTACTATAGGGCTAATTGTTACGTTTGAATCTTTGATAATGTTATGCGTATTTGGATGATTTGATGCTACATAATCGAGGATTTTATTTACAGAATAATACACCATACGTTTTGAAACTTCTAAACGATCAGCTATTTGATTGATATTAAATGGTTCTGTTTCATTGGTCATAGATTTCATAATTAAGTAGTCTTTATAATCAAACATACA
>NZ_JBIOAG010000059.1:0-6654 GCF_043951795.1 Liberiplasma polymorphum
AAGAAATTATATAAAAAAACACAGATTTTTAAGAAATCTGTGTTTTAAAATATTAATCAATTGTTTTATTATAACGTTTACGTTCATGCTCAACTAAGATTTTTTTTCTTAACCGAATCGCATCGGGTGTAATTTCTACGAGCTCATCATGATTGATAAATGATAACGATTCTTCTAAAGTGAATTTTAGGGTTTCTAGTAATTTTACTGCTTCATCTGTTCCACTTGAACGTACGTTTGAAAGTTGTTTGTTTTTACATGGATTAACCACTAAGTCATTAGAACGTGAGTTAATCCCAACTATCATGCCTTCATATACTTGTGTACTTGGTTCTACTACCATACGTCCACGTTCTGAAAGATTAAATAAACTATAAGCCATAGTTTTTCCTGCTTCTTTAGCGATAAATACGCCATTACGATAATTCGTAATATCACCTTGATAAGGTTGGAAAGAATCAAATGACTTTTCTAATGTTCCTCTACCGCGTGTACTATTAATAAACTCACTTCTATAACCAATTAATCCTCTAGTAGGGACTAGATATTTAAGTTTAGTATAGCCGTCTAAGCTATCCATTGATATCATCATACCTTTTCTTTGATTTAGGGCATTGATGACTTGAGAAACATGCTCATCAGGTGCACTAATTGTGACTTTTTCAATTGGTTCTAGTTTTTCATCGTTTTCATATTTAATAAGAACTTCTGGTTTACTAACACATAGTTCGAAACCTTCTCTTCTCATTTTTTCAAGTAAAATAGATAGATGCAACTCGCCTCTTCCGCTTACTTTAAATCCTTCAACTCCATCAAGCGGCTCAACTTCTAAGCCAACGTTTGTTTCTAATTCTTTTTTTAAACGTGATCTTAGTTGACTACTTGTTACAAGTTTCCCACTTTGACCAACAAATGGTCCGTTGTTAACTAAAAAGTTCATGGCTAAAGTCGGTTTCTCAATTTCAAGTTTTGCCATTGGTTCAATAAAATCAGGGTCACATAACACTTCACCAATAGAAATATCAGAAATTCCACTGAATGTTACAATATCACCAGCATAGGCCTCAACTTTTTCTACTTTACTTAATCCTTCATTCACGAACAATTTTGTAATTTTAACAAAATGTGTTGTCCCATCACGTTTAATAATTACGTATGGTTTTTTAGATTTTAAAGTCCCACGAGTAATTCTGCCAATGCCCATACGACCAAGATAATCATCATAGCCAAGCGAAGAAATTTGCATCTTAAGTGGTTCATCTGAATTATCAGGATATGATTCAACATGTTTTAAAATTAAATCAAACAACGGTGTTAAATCTTTACTTTCTTGATCCATCTCAACCATAGCAATCCCACTACGTGCAACGCCGTAAATTATAGGGAAATCACATTGTTCATCATTTGCACCTAACTCTACAAATAAATCAAAACATTCTGTAATAACTTCATCTGCACGTTGGTCTCTTTTATCAATTTTATTAATAAATACGATAGGTCTTAACCCTTCTCTTAGTGCTTTTTCAAGAACAACGCGTGTTTGTGGCATTGGTCCTTCACTTGAATCAACAAGTAAAATTACGGTGTCTACTGTTTTAATAATACGCTCTACTTCACTCGAAAAGTCAGCATGACCCGGTGTATCAACAATGTTTATTTTAGTGCCTTTATGTTCAATTGCACAGTTTTTAGAATATATAGTGATTCCGCGTTCACGTTCTAAGTCATTACTATCCATAACTTGTTCAACGATAACGTCGTTTTCATTAAATACGCCACTTTGTCCTAACAAGGCATCAACGAGTGTTGATTTCCCAGCATCAACGTGTGCAATAACAGCAACATTTACAATATTTTTATCTCTCAAAATTTCATTCCTCCAAAAGTGTACAAACTACTATACCATACTAATCAAGACATACCTAATGTTTTGTTTATAAAACGTTATCAGTCACTTTTATACATTTTTAAAGCTGTAGATATCCAACGCTTATTTGGTCAAATATGTTAAAATAAAGATACCTATTAAACTGTTTAGGGTTAACTTAGGAGGATTTTATGCGTGTAATTAAAGCTTTTAAATCATTAACTAAAAATTATTATTCGATTATGCCAACGTTTTTGTTTGTGACAATCGTTACAGCAGTTATTTCTAATATCGCACCCCTTATTGGACCAGTAATTTTATTGCCTATGACTCTTAGTACTGCTTATGTCATGCTAAAGGCGATTACTAAATCTACGCGATTTAATGAAAGTGTCTTAACTATAGGTTTTAAACCTGAATTTTATATTCGCAACCTATTTTACTTATTCATTAAACAGATTGCTTTTTTATTACCCATTTTATTAGGTGTTCTTGTATATACTTACGTTTATCGCACCGTATTAAGTTTTGAACTTGGATATAGCATTATTATAACGAATGTTTTAGTCTTTGCGATACCATCTGCGATTATTTCTTTGATGCTATCAATGGTCCCTTATTTACTTGCAGATCCTGCTTTTGATCAACGTAAGTATAACGCTTTTAAAGTGAGCACCTTACTTATGAGGGGTAATTATGTTAGATTAACATTCATGAGATTGTTTTTCGTTCCATGGTTTGTTTGGTTAACTTCTGGATTTGTGCTAAGTTTTGCTTCGATTTATGCCCTTATTTTCTCTGGTGTAGCAACGTATCCTGCTGCAACAATCACATGGTTAGCAACATTACCACTTACATTACTATTGATTAACCCTTGGTATATGATGATGCATGCAGAGTTATATGTCACATTAAAACAAAAAATTAAAGATATTATTTAATGTTTATAAAAATAAAAAAAGATTGAACAACTACTGAGTTTTTAACTCAAGTATCATTCAATCTTTTTTTTGATTAACTAAATCCTATATCGATGCGTTTCTTTTTCTTTCTTCTTTTTCAATTCTTTTTTGCTCACGTTTACGTTTTTCTTTTCTTTTTCTTTCTTCACGATATACAGGTTCCATATCGATATCAAGTGCACTATCTTCTATCGCACGCATAACCATTTGTTCATCTTGTATACGTTTTTGGCGACTGTAGGTTTTTTGAAGACTCGCAAGCAATAGTATACTCATGATGGTAATAACGATTGCAAACGGCAATCCTGTAGCTATGACAGCTGCTTGAAGTGCACCAAGTGCCTCGTTGCCACCGATAATGAGAAGCAATGATGCAACAAACCCTTCTAGCCCTGCCCAAAATACGCGTTGTCTTGCTGGCGTTTTTAAACGCCCTCCCGAAGTAATACTATTAACAACAATTGACCCAGAGTCACTTGATGTAACGAAAAATGATATAACTAAAATTGTTGCAATAATAGATAAAACCGTTGCAATAATGCCTTTTAACACCCCTATATCAAGGCGCTGAATCATTTCAAATAATGCAAGAGAATAATCTGATTGAACAACGCCAAACAAAGCACCATTTGATTGTGCATCAACAAACATTGCGGTTCCACCAAAGACACTTAACCAAACAAATGATAGCATTGAAGGTACAATTAAAACCGCTAATACGAATTCACGAATGGTTCTTCCTTTAGATACTCGTGCAATAAACATCGCTACAAAAGGACTCCATGAAATCCACCATGCGAGATAAAACACAGTCCAAGATCCTTGCCATACACGTGCAGCACCAGCTTCTGTGCTTAAATAAAAAGATGCGGGTATTAGTTGGGAAACATATAAGCCAAACGAATTAGAAAAGAGTCGAATGATATAAGCAGTTGGCCCTAATAAGAAAATTAATATCATGAATGTTGCAGCAATTCTCATATTCCATTCTGATAATACTTTTACCCCTTTATCAATTCCTAATAAAATGGAAATGGTCGCTATTGCAGTAATTAAAATGATTAGTACAACTTGAAAGAATGTTGAGATAGGCAATCCAAATAAATAGTTCATCCCTCCATTAATTTGTTGAACACCAAGCCCAAGGCTGGTTGCAAGTCCAAATAACGTTGCAAGCACCGCAATAACATCGATGACATCTCCTAAATGTCCGAACACTTTGTCTTTAAATAATGGATAAAAAATAGATCTCAATGATAAGGGTAATTTTTTATTATAAGCAAAATAAGATAATGCTAAAGCTAATACAGCATAGATTGCCCAAGGATGTAATCCCCAGTGTAAGAATGTAGAAGCCATAGCTCTGAATGCGCCATCGCCACTTTCATAAATAGGCGGGGTGATATTTAAATGTGTTAATGGCTCGCCAACGGCCCAAAACATTAAACCAATTCCCATCCCAGCACTTATTAACATGGAATACCATGCAAAGTTAGTGAATTCTGGTTTAGCTGTTAATCCACCTATTCTTATTCTTCCAAGTCGAGAAAATGCTAAGTATAATGCTAATAATACAAAGAAGTTACCAGATAATATAAACACCCAGTCTGCATTTTCTACGATTGCACTCGTAACTTTATTAAAAGTAATAATAGCTGGGTTTAACCCAAACCAACCTTGTTGAGATATAAATACATAACAAGTTAAGAAAACAATGATCAATATTGTGCTCAGTGAGACGACTGGATTTAAATCTACACCGAGTTTATTTGTGTTTCGGCTATATAATTTTTCTTCTAGTTCTTTTTCTAATGATATTTCCTGCTTTTCTATGGATTCTATGGATTCTTTTTTCATGTTCACTCTCCTATATAGTATATATTAAAGATTTTTTTAAGGAAGTAACTGTATAAAAGTTCTCTCATATAAGCTTGCCTTGATACTATAATAATAAAAAAAGCCGCATTTTACAACGGCTTAACAAGTAAAATCCTTATTTAGATTGATTTAGTCAAACTAATAGTGCACTGGATTTCTTTCTAAAAACTTTTTAAAATAAATTAAACTCAATAACCAACTTCAGTACAACATAAACGATAATCGCTACTTTTAATAACATAATCTTGGTTTTATGTTTAGATATAAATAATAGGTACAAGATAACACCAAGTTCAATAAATAAAATGATATCATTTAATAGTCTAAATAAACTTACCAAGAATGATAGAAAATCAATATCGATTATGAGACCGATTAAACCATTTATTGCCATACTAATAGCTATGGCTGCTAACATGGTATAAGCTACATAACTAGCAAGTTTATTTTTTGTAGTGTATGCAAAAAATAAAACAACCATGATTGAAGCAGCTAAAATAATTAGAATCAATGCATTTATCATATGGGTATCTCCTTTCTAAATGTCTTTAAACAAAGAACATGTCTTTATCTTTTAATCATAGCATTATATAGTTTAATATCATAATGAATTAAGTTTATTTAAATGTATTAAACGATAATAATATTTTTTAAAGTGACGTTTTTCTCCTATACAAGTTTATAGGGTCGTTAAAAACCTAATCGGTAAAATAAAAAGTTTATCTATCATTTATCGCTTAGTAAAATGTGCAATACATAATAAAGCGGGATAGATAAACTCAACTGGGTGTGGCTTATTCCTAGATTCATTGATCTTGTATTTATTTTAACCGTATTAATTTAAAGATGCTGGATTGGTGTTTTAAAATAAATTTATCTAAACAACATTCCACCGAAAAAGACAAGTCCAATAATTCCTAAAATTAAATATAATTGTGCGTCTTTTTTATTTTTTGTAACAAAAAATAAAACAATTCCAACTGGCCATATGATAAGACTTAAAATAGCTAAAATAATTTTTTCCACAATATGCCTCCTTTTTATATCTACTTATATCATACCATATTATATTTGGACTTGCTTCTTATTTATAAATATAGGATTGAGTAAACTTCCATGTAATAGTGTTTAAAGCATTACAATAAATGAGAAAGTTTAAGTTATAAGTAAACTTAATTTTAGTTTTTTAGTCACTTTCGTATTAATAGATAAGAATCAAATTTTTTTTATAAAAAAAGCCTGATACAAAAACGAATTACTATTTCGCTATTGTATCAAACCTGTGCTTGTTATATGTCTTGTCATTATGGTTTTTATCACTGTTTTTCATAAACTCTATATGATTAAAAATACAATATTTACTTATATATATCTTTACAATGACCAAATTCGATTACTAATATAATTAGTTCATCATCACGAATATTAGCAAGAATTCTATGATTTCCAACACGATAACGCCATATGTCTTTTTTATTATGAGATAATCCTTTACCTTTTTCTCTAGGATTATTAGTCCCTTCAAGGTTTTTCTCGATCCAAGCAATAATCATTCTGGCAATTTGTTTATCCAAGTTCTTTAATGACTTTATCACTGTTTTTGATAACCTCTAGACTAACTTTACTATAAATGATACTAAAAGTTCATATTATTTATCTAGTTTAGATAACAACTCTGTTATATTTACTGTAGCTATGTCATAAATGATGTTTAGTCTAATACCTTCGTATTCATGTGATATCATATTTCTCAAGCCAATAATGCTTGGCCAATGAATAGAAGGATAATTTTGTTTTGTCTCATCTGAAAGTTTCTTTGCAGATTCACCGATTTGTTCTAGATTTAATATAACTGCATCGACTTTCTCGTCGTTGTTCTCAAAGTCTTTAAATGTATCGACCTCTTCCATATATCTGCCTATTTTCTTTGCATACTTAATGATGCGA